>JAUHYB010000012.1 GCA_030426745.1 bacterium | reverse complement strand
GCGCGCAACCGCTTGATCGCGGGGCAGGGCGCCGTCGTGAAGCTGTCCGGCGACGACCACCGCGGTCGCGTGCTGTCGGAACACGCCACGATCCACGGCTCCATCGCCAGCGACGCGCGGAACGTGCGCGGCTACTGGGAACCGCCGATCCCCGCGACGGTCGACGTCGGCATGGGCGTCGAGCAGCCGCAACTGCCGCGCAGCGCGATGGGCGCGATCGTGGCGTTGCGCGAGCTTGTGGCGCTGGCCGCCGGCGGCGACGGCGCGGACGAGTACGGCCCGCACATCGGCCCCGAGCTGGCCGAGCGCATCGCGGCCGGCACCACCTGGCGCATGCGCGCCGACGAGGTGAACGAGGTCCGCGCGCTGCTCGACTTCTTCGAGGAGAACGGCCTGCCGCTCGTCGTCGAGACGGACGACAGCGCCGGCGAGCTCGTCCAGGAGCTGAAACAGCACGGCGTGCACGTGATCCTGCGCGACTCCTTCCGTCCGGGCCGCCGTCCCCAGGACCGCGGCAAGGCGAAGGGCGACGAGTGGCCGGACGTCGACGCGGCCGCGCTGCTCGCGGGCGCCGAGGTGCCGATCGCCATCGCGCCGACGAACAACGACCTGTCCGAGCTGCGCTTCGCCGCCGGCCTCGCGATCCTGGGCGGCCTGGCCCCCGAGGACGCGCTGGAGGCGATCACGCTGGAGCCGGCGCGCGTGCTGGGCGTCGCGGACCGCGTCGGTTCGATCGCGCCGGGCAAGGACGCCGACTTCGTCGTGCTGAACGGCGCGCCGCTGGACGGCATGAGCACGGTCGTCGCGACCTGGGTCTCGGGCGAGGTCGCCTACAAGACCAAGGAAGGCGGCGCGGTCGTGCTGGAGGTCGACGAGCTGTACATCGGCAACGGCGAGGTGCTCGCGCCCGGCCAGCTGCTGATGCAGGACGGCCGCATCCTCGAGGTCGGCCGTCGCGTCTCGCACCCGATCGGTTGCACGGTCGTGCGCGGCGCCGCGGCGATGCCCGGCATGATCGACGCGATGGGGCACCTCGGTCTCGAGGGCTCCAGCCGCGTCCCCGACCCGGACTTCTCGCTGACGCGCATCGTCGAACCCGGCGACTTCGCCGACCGACGCGTCGCGCAAGCGGGCGTCACCACCGTCCTGATGACCCCCCGCGGCATGGGCCGCGCCGGCACGCCGTCGATGGCGTACAAGCCGGCGGGTCAGGACCTCGACCACATGATCGTCGACGAGGTCGCCGCGGTCTTCTTGCAGTGGTCCCACCCCAACCGCCTCGCGGCGGGCGCGCAGGTCCGCGACCTGCTCGCGAAGGGCGCCGAGTACAAGGCGGAGTGGGACCAGTACGAGAAGGAGATGGCCGCCTGGACTCCCCCGAAGGAGGAGGACGCCGAGGAGGGCGACGACGAGGACGAGGAGGAGGCCGAGGAAGAGGACTCCGACGAGGACGACGACAAGGACAAGAAGTCCAAGAAGAAGAAGAAGAAGAAGAAGGACGACACGCCCGCCCTGCCGATCACCGGCGTCTGGGAGGGTGAGGTCGAGCACGAGGGCGAGACCGCGAAGCTGCGCTTCCGCCTGCTCGACGAGGAGGGCGCGATCCAGGGCAACCTGCGCTGCGACCTGCTGTCCGACGAGCTGCTCGAGGTGAGCGGCACGCGCACCGAGCGCGACATCGAGCTCTCGGCCCTCAGCTCGCGCGGTCGCGTCGCCATCGCGATGAAGACCGACGACGAGAAGCTGACGGGCTCCGCGACGGTCGGCGAGCTCACGATCGAGTTCGAGGCCAAGCAGACCTCGAAGGAGTGGATCGTGGTGAAGCGCTCCGGTCCCGTGGTCGGCGAGGAGGAGAAGGAAGCGCGGCCGCCGAAGGGCATGCCTCGCGAGCCCGGCTTCAAGGCCGAGCTGGAGCCGTTCAAGCGCGCGCTCGAAGGCACGGCCTCGCTGGTCGTCTCCGTCGACCGCTCGGACGAGATCCTCGACTGCGTCGCGGCCTTCGAGCACTACGGCCTGCGCCCGGTGCTGGCCGGCGCCGAGGACGCGTGGAAGGTCAGCGACCAGCTGCGCGGCCGCGTGGCCGGCGTGCTGCTGGACCACCGCGTCCTGTCGCGCGACACCGAGGAGGGCTACCGCGAGCGCAACCGATACGCGGAGCTCGCCAACCAGGGCATCCCGGTCGCCTTCCACAGCAACGCCGAGGAAGGCGCGGCCGAGCTGCCGCTGATGGCGGCCTACGCCGTGTCGAAGGGCATGAGCCCCGAAGGCGCGCTCCGCGCGCTGACCGCCGACGCCGCTTCGATGCTGCGCATCGACGACCGCGTCGGAACGCTCGAGCGCGGCAAGGACGCCGACGTCCTGCTGCTGGGCGGCGACCCCACGCTGTACGGCGTGCGCGTCCTGCGCGTCTGGGTGGCCGGCAAGGAGATCCGTTGAAGCCCGCGTCCCGTACGGGGAACGACACCATGCGACTTCTCACTGACACCACGTCGAAGCTCCTGGCGGGCGCCTGCGCGATCGCGCTGGGCGTGGCGCCGAGCTTCGCGAGCGAGGCCGAGCCGAGCGCCGCGACCGCCGAACCGCCCGCCGCCGACCGCGGCATGGCGATCAAGGCGCGCAAGGCGCTGACGGTGCCGCTCGAAGGCGAGCAGTACATCGACAACGCGGTCGTGCTGGTCAAGGACGGCAAGATCGAGGCGATCGGCCCCGCGGCCGACACGGCGATCCCGCTCGGCTACGAAGTCGTCGACCTCGGCGACCAGTGGATCATGCCCGGCATGATCGACCTGCACAGCCACATCGCGGGCACCTTCGACATCAACGACACGGTCTACCTGACCAACCCGGGCCTGCGCGCCCACGCGTCGGTGATCCCGGAGAACTCGTCGCTGCGCCGCGCGGTCGCCGGCGGCGTCACGTCGATCCTGTTCATCCCGGGCTCGGGCTCGAACATGGGCGGCTGGGGCGTGCTGCTGAAGACGGGGCACGACCACTACGAGGAGATGCTGATCCGCAACCCGGGCTCGCTGAAGCTCGCGCAGGCCGGCAACCCCGAGGGCTTCCTGTTCGGCGTCGGTCGTTCCTTCATGAACTGGAACACGCGCAACACCTTCCAGCGCGGCGTCGCCTACGCGAAGCGCTGGGAAGCCTACGAGAAGGGCGAGGGCGAGAAGCCCCAGCGCGACCTGCAGTTCGACATCGTGAACTCGCTCTACAAGGGCGAGACGCAGATCTCGACGCACACGCAGATCTACCAGGTCGTCAACGCGACGCTCTCGATCGTCGCGGAGGAGATGAAGCTGCCGGTCTACATCGACCACGGCACCTTCGACGGCTGGCGCGCCGCCCCGCGCGCGAAGGAGCTCGGCGTCGCCGCGATCCTCGGCCCCCGCTCGATCGACGTGCCGACCGGCCCGTTCATCCGCTGGTCGGGCTCGAACCCCGAGAAGATCGGCGGCGTCGCGGCCGGCTACCAGGAACAGGGCATGGAGATGATCGGCTTCAACACCGACGCTCCGGTCATCCCGCAGGAAGAGCTGTCGCTGCAGGCCGCGATGGGCGTGCGCTACGGCTTCAAGTGGGACAAGCTGCAGACCGTGCGCGGCCTGACGATCATCCCCGCGGTGACCGCCGGCATCGCCGATCGCGTCGGCAGCCTCGAGGTCGGCAAGGACGCCGACATCCTGTTCATCACCGGCGACCCGGCCGATCCGCGCACCTCGATCGAGGGCGTGCTGATCGACGGCGAGAAGGTGTACGACCCGATCGAGAACCGCCGCCGCTGGTGATGGTCGCGCGCCTCGCTCACTCGCGCCCCGCCGCCACGCGGCGGTCGGCGTTCCGCTCGGCCCTCTGCGGCGCGCTCCTCGGCGCGACCGCGGGCGGGGCCGTGGCGGGCGTGAACGAGGCGAAGGAGGCCGCGCCCGTCGCTGTCGCGAACGACACCGAGGGGAGCCTCGCGAACGCCACCGAGGCGAGCCTCGCGAACGACACCGATGGGAACCTCGCCAACGACACCGCGGAGGCGGGCGTCGCGCTGCGCGCCGCGAAGGTGCTCGTGTGCGCGGCGGAGGGTCCGCAGGCGATCGACCACGGCCGCGTGCTGATCCAGGGCGACCGCATCGTCGGCGTCGGCCCCGCCGCGGACCTCGCGGTGCCCGACGGCTGGACGGAGGTCGACTGCGGCGCGAACTGGCTGATGCCCGGGATGATCGACCTGCACAGCCACGTCGGCGGTGCGTTCGACATCAACGACACGGTCTACCAGGTGAACTCCGGCCTGCGCGTCTCCGCGACGCTGCGCCCGGCGAACCGCGCGCTGGAAGTCGCGCTCGCCTCGGGGGTCACGACCGTCCTCTACATCCCGGGCTCCGGCTCGAACATCGGCGGCGTGGGCGTGCTGCACAAGACGGGGCCCGGCGGCTACGAGGACGTGGTCGTGCGCGACCCCGGCTCGCTGAAGGTCGCTCAGGGCGACAACCCGACCCGCTGGGGCTACGGGATGAGCCGCCTGCTGATGAACTACCACATCCGCTCGTCGATGCGCGCCGGCAAGGCCTACGCGCGGGCGTGGGTGGACCACGAGGAAGAGAGCGCGCCGGAACCCGCGCGCCGCCTGAACCTCGACGTCTACCGCGCGCTCCTGTCGGGCGAGACGCAGATCTCGACGCACACGCAGTACTACCAGGTCGTGCTGGCCAGCCTGCGCCTGCTGCGCGCGGAGACCGGCTTCGACATGTACATCGACCACGGCTCGTTCGACTCCTGGCGCCTGGGCGGCGTCGCGAAGGAGCTGGGCGTCGCCGCGATCCTCGGCCCGCGCACCGTGCTGTTCCCCGGCTCGCGCCGCTTCGACACCGACGGCCGCGCGGAGGGCACCCCCTGGGGCTTCCAGCAGCAGGGCGTCGAGCTGATCGGCTTCAACACGGACGCGCCGGTCGTGCCGCAACACGAGCTCAGCGTGCAGGCCGCGATGGGCGTGCGCTACGGCATGGACGACTCCGGCATGGGGTCGGTGCGCGGCCTGACCATCGTCCCCGCGATCGTCGCGGGCATCGACGACCGCCTGGGCAGCCTCGAGGCCGGCAAGCACGCCGACATCCTGGTCGTCACCGGCCACCCCGCCGACCCGCGCACGTCCGTCGAGCGCGTCTACATCGAGGGCGAGGTCGTCTACGACGCCGAGCAGGAGGCGCGCCGGTGGTAGCGCTGTCGTTCGCCTCCCTCGCGCTCGCCGGAGTCGCGCTCACCAGCGCGCCGTCCGATGGGGTCGCGCTCACCAGCGGGTCGTCCAGTACGGCTGCGCTCGAGCGCGCGCCGGCGCGCCAGGACGACGCGTCCGCGCGGGCCGCGGGCGAGCGCGCGTCGGTCGCGATCGTCGTCGACAAGCTGCTGACCGTCGACGGCGACGACCGCGTCCACGCGCCGGGCATGCTCCTGATCGAGGACGGCCGCATCGCCTACGTCGGCCCGCCGACGGAGACCCCGGCGGACGTCGAGCGCGTGACGATCCGCGGCGGCTGGGCCGCGCCGGGCTTCGTCGACCTGCACACGCACATCCACTCGGGCGGCTTCGGCGACGTGAACGACATGTGCCGGACCGTCAACCCGGAGCTGCGCGCCGGCGCGGCGCTGCGCCCGGGCAACCGCCGCATCGAAGTCGCGGTCTCGGGCGGCGTCACGACGCTGTTCGGCATCCCCGGCAGCGGCACGAACATCAGCGGCTTCGGCGTGCTGTACAAGGCCAAGCCCGCCGACGGCTACGACGGCTGCGTCGTCGCCGACCCCGGCGGCATGAAGGTCGCGCAGGACTCGAACCCCCAGGCGCGCGCCGGCGACTTCGCGTTCGGCAACACGCGCGCGTCGATGGGCTGGGCGCTCGAGGACGTCTGCGACCGCGCGCTGGGCGCGACGCGCGAAGGGCGCCGCGACCCCTCGCTGGAGAACCTGCAGAAGGTGCTCTCCGGCGAGCTGCCCGTGATCATCCACACCGCCGGCAGCGAGGGCGTGATCAACACGGCCCGCATGTGGAAGGTGAAGTACGGCACGCGGTGCTTCATCAGCCACGGCAGCTTCGACGGCTGGAAGGTCGCGCCGGCGATCGCCGCGCTCGGCGTGCCCGTGAACCACGGGCCGCGCACGATGGACTTCTACTCCAGCCGCAACGGCCGCATCAACGGCTCGGCGGCGGAATTCACGGCGGCCGGCGTGCCGCTCTTCTCCCTCAACACCGACTCGTCGGTCATGCCGCAGGAGGAGTTCTTCCTGCAGGCGTCGATGAGCGCGCGACTCGGTGCGGACCCCTACCAGATGTTGCGGGCGCTCACGATCCACCCCGCGCAGACCTTTGGAATCGACGACCGCGTCGGAAGCCTCGAAGTAGGCAAGGACGCGGACGTCGTCGTCTTCGACGGTGACCCCATCGACCCGCGCTCGCGCGTGCTGCGCGTGTGGGTCGACGGCGCCGTCCAGTACGAGTTCGTGCGCGGCAAGCAACGCTTCTAGCGCCACAAGGAATCCGGACATGACTCTCTGCACGCTACTCCTCGCCGCTCTCCCGGCGACCGCTGCGCAACCCGCCACGCCCGACCTCTTGGCGATCAAGGTCGGCAAGGCCGAGACCATCGACCAAGGCACGCTGGAACACGCGGTGATCCTGATCGAGGACGGGAAGATCGTGATGATCGGCGAGGACCTGCCGATCGAACGCGGCATCCCGGTGCTCGACCGCGACCCCGAGTGGACCGTGATGCCGGGCCTGGTCAACGCGTACTCGCGCGGGCCGCTCGACAGCCGCGGCGGCAACGACGCGAACCCCGGTCTGCGCGCCTCCGACGAGCTGTACCCCGGCGAGGACTTCTACGGCGACGTCCTGGAGCTGGGCGTCACGACGCTGGGCCTGTACCCCGCCGGCAACGGCATCCCCGGCCGCGCCGTCGCGGTCCGTCCCCGCGGCGACACCGCCGAGGAGATGATCCTGCGCGACGACGTCTACCTGAAGATCCGCATGCGCTCGAGCGGCAGCGACAAGAAGATGCTGCGCAAGGGCTTCGAGGACGCCGACGGGTGGATCGAGGACGAGCAGAAGGCGCGCGAGAAGTGGGAGAAGGAGCAGGAGAAGAAGAAGAAGTCGAAGAAGAAGAAGGACGACGACAAGAGCGTCGCCGGGCCGGCCACGCCCAGCCTGGACGACGACGACGGCGAGTACACGCCGCCGGAGAAGGACGCGTCGGCCGAGGCCTTCTTGCAGCTGCGCTCCGGCGAGCTGACGGCGCTCTTCGCGATCTCCCAGGCCAGCGACTACCTGCACCTGATCGACGCGATCGGTGACGAGGAGTTCCAGTGGGACCTGCGCGTGCCCGTCACGAGCGAGCTCAACATCTTCTACGTGAAGGAAGAGATCGGCGCGCGCGGCTGCCGCGTGATGATCGAGCCCCAGCTGAGCCAGCACCCGAACACGCTGCGCCTCCGCAACCTGCCGATGGAGCTGTCGGACGCCGGCGCGAAGCTGGTCCTGGTCCCGCGCTCCGACTCGGTGTGGGGCCACGAGGAGTGGCTGCACAACACCGGCGAGATGGTCGGCTACGGCCTCGACCGCGAGGTCGCGCTGCGCGCCGTGACCCTGGAGCCCGCCGAGCTCCTCGGCGTCGGCGACCGCGTCGGCAGCCTGACGCCGGGCAAGGACGCGAACCTGATCTTCTTCGAGGGCGACCCGCTGGAGCCGGGGACGCGCGTCGAAGCCGTGATGCTGGAAGGCGAGTTCGTCGCCGGTGAGGTGAAGCTGTGAGATTCCCCCTGCACGTCAAGGCGGCGCTGGCCGCCGGCCTCCTGTTCGCCGCCGCCCCGCTGGTCCGCGCGTCCTTCACGCCGCCGACCTTCGACGACGAGGAGGAGTCGGAGGAGGGCGAGGAGTCCGCCGAGGAGGACGGTCCCGACACGCGCTACTTCGCGGTCGTCGGCGCCGACATCCACACCGGGACCGGCGAGGTCCTGCGCGGCGCGACGCTCCTGTCGAAGAACGGCAAGATCCAGGCGATCGGCTACGACATCGAGATCCCCGGTCGCGACTTCCAGGCCGACGTCCCGAGCGCGGAGCGCGGCTACACGACCGAGGTGCTCGACGCGACGGGCTTCCGCGTCTACCCCGGCATGGTCGCCATCGAATCGTCGGGCCTGCTCGGCACGGGCGGCGACTTCCGCGACTCGATCGACCCCTTCGACCAGAACATGGTGCTGGGCCTCGGCGCCGGCATCACGTCGACCGGCCAGGGCAGCTCCGCGGTCAAGCTGAAGCGCTACGTCAGCGACGGCACGGACGTCGACTACGACTTCGACGGCGTGGTGCTGCGTGACAAGTGGTACACGACGATGTCGTACAACTCCGCGAACAGCCGCCGCAGCCTGCGCGAGGACCTGGAGCGCGCGTCGCAGTACATCCGCGAGTACCGCAAGTGGCAGGAGGACGTGAAGTCCGACAAGGAGCTGAAGGAGCCCAGCAAGAAGGGCGTCAACGGTTCCGTGGTCGAGGTCCTGACCGGCCAGATCATGGCCAAGTTCCGCGCGGACAGCCGCGAGGAGCTCCTGGGCATCGCCCGCATCGCGCAGGAGTACGGCTTCCGCCCGGTCATCGACGGCGCCCGTGAGGGCTGGACCGTCGCCGACGAGCTCGGCCGCGCCGGCGCCTATGCGATCGTCACGCCGCGCGAGCGCCGCGACAAGAACGAGCTGCTCGTCCGCGACGGCGGCTCCTCGATCGAGAACGCCGCGATCCTGCACGCGGCCGGCGTCCAGATCGCGATCAAGCCGGGCAGCCGCGGCGTCAGCCTCGGCGGCATCACCGGTCGCGACATCATGCACCTGCCCGTCGAGGTCGGCTTCGCCATCCGCGGCGGCCTGCCCGAGGAGGCGGCGGTCGCGTCCGTCACCACGGTGCCCGCCCGCATGATGGGCGTCGCGCACCGCGTCGGAACCCTGGCGAAGGGCCGCGACTGCGACCTGATCGTCACCGACGGCGACCTCCTGCACTACCAGACCTTCGTCCAGTGGGCGGTCGTCGACGGCAAGGTCGTCTACGACAAGGAGGCCGAGCTGTTCTTCGCCCACATCCGCCCGCGCGCCGAGACCGAGGTGGCCCCGCTCCAGCGCCTCGACGCCGGCGAGAACGAGGAGGAGGAAGAGGGCGACGAGGACGACGACGACGAGAAGGACAAGAAGAAGGACGACGAGGACGACGATTGATCCTCGGCGCTCCCGCGTCCCCCGACGACCCGCGCGGCCCCCGGAGCGACCCCTCGCTCCGGGGGCCGCGCTCGCGCAGGGGCGCGCCGGCCCGACGGAAGACGAGGTCCGCCTTTCAGGCACGGCACGGCGCGGCCGATATGCTAGCGTGACCGCTTCGACGCACCGTCCGCGCCGACCCGACCCGCCGCCCCCATGAGCCTGCGCGACCACTTGCGCGCGGTCGATCCCGGCCGCAAGGAAACCCGCAACCTGTCCTTCGAGGAAGCGCGCGACGCCTTCGGCGCGATCCTCTCGGGCGGCGAGTCCGAGGTCACGATCGCGACCTTCCTCGTGGCGCTCCGCTACAAGGGCGTCACCGTCGAGGAGCTGCGCGGCTTCGCCAGCGCGGCCCGCGCGCGCGCGACGCTGCCGTGCCAGGGCATGCCCGGCCTCGTCTGCGTCTCGCCGCCGCAGGACGGCGCGCAGTCGAAGCCGCCGCTCGACGCGGTCGCGGGCCTGATCGCGGCCGGCGCCGGCGCGCGCGTGCTGCTGATCTCCGACCGCTGCGTCCCGCCGCAACGCGGGCTCACGGCGTCCAGCGTGCTCGAGCACCTCGGCGCCGGCATGACCTGGGATCCGTCCGAGGCCGAGAGCTGGGTCGCGAAGACCCGCTTCGCCGCCTGCTCGGTGACCGGCATGCTCCCCGCGCTGATGGGGCTGCGGAAGGTGCGCGAGGAGGTGTTCATCCGCACGCCGCTCTCCACCGTCGAGAAGTTGATCGCGCCGTCCACCGCCGCCGTCGTCGTCGGCGCGCAGGGCGGCCCCGTCCTCGGCATGGCCGTCGAGGTCATGCAGGGCCTCGGCCACCCGCACGCCATCGCCGTGCAGGGCGTCGAGGGTTCACCGATCCCGTACGTGTCGAAGCGCACGCGCGGCGTCGAGCTCGACAAGTCGCACCTCGTCACCGTGCACGTCGAGCCGGACGACTTCGGCCTGGCGTGCGCCGGCGAGGCGGAGCTGCCGCTGTTCAGCTTCCCGCCGGAAGGCCAGGGACCGGGCGACAGCCCGCAGCTCGTGCAGGCCGCCGGTGAGATCTCCGCGCTCGTCCTCGCGGGCGAGCCGGGCCCCGCGCGCAACGCGGCGATCCTGGGCGCGGCGTTGATCCTGAAGTCCGCCGGTCGCTGCATGACCCTGGCCGAGGGCGTCGACGCCGCGACGGGCGCGCTCGACTCCGGCGAGGCGATGGGCGTCCTGCGCCGCTTGCGCGAGCTCGCGAACTGACGCCGCGCGCCATGGTCGACCTGTCCTTCCGCTTCGACCTGTGGTGGAGCCGCTTGCCGGCGTCGCCCAAGGACGCGGGTCGCATCGCGCTGCTCGTCGTACGCCCCGGCGAGGTCGGCGAGGGCCGCCGCGAGACGCGCCAGGCGATCACGCTGGACCCCGAGCAGGGGGTCGTCGGCGACCGCTGGCACCGCGACCCGCACGCGCGCCCCGAGAACCAGGTCAGCCTGATGAACGCGAACGTGCTGCGCTCGGTCGCGGGCGACGACCCGGAGGCTCAGGCGCGCGCCGGCGACAACCTCGTCGCCGACCTCGACCTCTCCGAGGAGAACCTGCCCGTCGGCGCCCGCCTCGGCGCGGGCGACGTCGTGCTCGAGGTCACGCCCGAACCGCACCGACCTTGCCGCAGCTTCGTCGGCCGCTTCGGCGCGACCGCCGCGAAGAAAGTCGCCCGCGCCACCCGCAAGGGCCGCCGCGGGCGCGGCGTGATGCTGCGCATCGTGCACGGCGGCGAGCTGCGCGTCGGCGACGAGCTGCGCGTGCTGTCGCGCTGAGCGGGAGCGGTCAGCCCGCCGGAACGAGGTCGATCACGACGACCTCCGGGCGGCACAGGAACCGCAGGCGCGGCGCGTGTGCGCGTTCCATGCCGACGCCGCGCGAAACCAGCAGGCGGCGTCCGTTCGTCATCTCGACCAGGCCCTCGGTCCACGCGCGCGGGATCGCGGACAGCTTGATGGGCGGGCCGAAGAAGGGGACGCGCACCTGTCCGCCGTGGCAGTGTCCGGCCAGGAGGAGGTCGGCGTCGACCGCGCCGGTCAGCGCGTGGTCCGGCAGGTGCGAGAGCGCGAGGTGGAAGCGCTGGTCCGGCCGCGGCACGGGCACGCCGCGGCGGCCGTCGCGGAAGGTGAGGCAGGTCAGGACCAGCGGGCCGAGGTCGACCGTCTCGGTGCGCTCGTAGGTCGCGACGCCCGTCCCGTCGAACAGCATCGTCCAGTCCCACCCGAGCTCGCAGTTGCCCTCGACGGCGTGCACGCCGAGCGGCGCGCGCAGCGGCGGGTCCTGGAACAGCGCGCGGAACCGCGGTCGCTCGCGCTGCGTCGCGGGCATCGTGCCGCACTGCAGGTAGTCGCCCGCGAGCAGCACGAGGTCGGGCATCGCTTCGCGCACGGCGCGCATGGCGCGGCGCTCGTGCTCGCCCACGTGGTCGGTCTGGATGTCGGCGACGAGCGCGATGCGCAGCGGCTCGTCGACGCGGCTCGTGACGATCCGGTGGTGCGTGACCACGAGCCGCCGCGGCTCCCAGTGGAAGGCGTAGCCGTAGACGGCGAGCACGAGGACCGCGCTCACGGCCGACGCCGTCGTCGCGAGACGGCTGCGCCCGCGCGTGACCAGCGCGACGCCGAGCGCCCCCAGCGGGAAGGCCGCGAAGATGCCCCAGGCGAGCAGCCGCAGGTACGCGAAGCCGCTGACGCGCAGCGCGAGTCCCAGCGCGATCGGCGCGGCCAGGCAACCCGCGACCAGCGCGACCAGCCCGATCCACGGCCGCTTCCGCGCGATCAGCACCGCCGCGAGCACGACGAACGGCAGGGCGACGAGGGCGGGGTAGTCGATGCGGATCATGGGGGCGAGCACGTGGGGGCGCGGCGCGCGCAACCGCGCGGAATCGGGATGGTAGTGCGGAATCGGATTGGATCGCGCCGGATCTCGACCATCCGGCCGGCGCCGCGCACAATCGTCCCGCCGACCGACCGGCGCGACCCGATGAACAACGAACGCAAGCGACGCCTCCTGCTGCTCTCGTGGAGCGTCGCCGTCGGCGTGATGGCGCTGGTGCTGTACCTGCGCGAGCGCGAGCGCGGCGCGGGCGTGCTGGACGGCGGGCGGGGCGGCGAGATGCCCGAGTCGGCCGGCGCGCTGCTCGCGGTCGACGAGGCCACGGCGCGCGCGCTGTTCGCGATGACGCCGGAGACCTTCCGCTACGACCCGGACTGCTTCTACCGCTACGTCCCGCACGTCGACGAGAGCTTCGACTGGCCCGAGCACCCGCGCGGCGAGTGGACGCGCACGACGAACCGCTTCGGCTGGCGCGAGGACTCCGAGGCGGCGCTCGGGGACCACGACCTGCGCGTGCTCGTCACCGGCGACTCGCACACCGACGGCGCGTGCTTCAACGACGAGTCGTTCCCGCACCTGCTCGAGGGGCTCCTGCAGGCGCGCGAGGACGCCGCCGGGACCGGCCGCGAGGTCGGCGTGCAGAACTCCGGCATCGTCGGGTACTCCTTCCACAACTACCTCGGCGTGCTGCGCATGCACCTGGACCAGCGGCCGGACGTGTTCGTCGTCGCGGTCTACGGCGGGAACGACTTCGCCGAGTCGATCCGGCCGCAACACCACTTCCGCGGCACGCGACCGTCCGCGCGTCGCACCGGGTACTGGAGCCGCATCGAGGCGGCGCGCGCCGTGTCCGACCACGCGGTCGCGCAGGGCTTGAACCAGGTGCTGCTGTTCGACGAGCAACCCGAGGAGGTCGCCGTCGCGCTGGACGCGGTGCGCGTGACGACGCGGCGCATCCGCGACCTGTGCGAGGCGTACGGCATCCGCCTGGTGTTCGCGTACGTCCCGCCGGCCTACGACGCGCCGTGGATCGAGCTGGTCGAGGCGCGCGAGCGCGCGATGGAGGTGCTGGGCCTCGACGAGGAGCGCATGGGCATCTCGCGGCGCTTGAAGGGCGAGCTGTTCGACGTGCTCGACGACCTGGGCGTGCGCTACGTCGACCTGGAGCCCGTCTTCCGCGCGGAGGACCGGCGTTGCTACTGGTTGAAGGACCTGCACATCGACCTGCACGGCCACGCGGTCGTCGCGCGCGAGCTGGACGCCGCGCTCGCGTCCGGCGCCGGCGCGATCGGCGAGCTGCGCGAGGTCGCGGACGGCCTGCACGTCGAGCGCGACGAGCGCGGCCGTCCGCGCGCCGTCGGCCTCGTCGCGGACGGGCGGCGCGAAGGGTGGTGGTACGAGTGGACCGCGGGCGGCGCGTTGCGATCCGCCGGACGCTGGTCCGCCGGCGAGCGCGTCGGCGTGTGGGCGTGGTTCCACGCGGACGGCGCGCCGGCGCGGCTCGGCGCGATGTCGGGCGGGCGGCCCGACGGCGTGTGGCTCGACTGGCACGAACACGGCCGGCCCGCGCAGTGGAGCAGCTACGTCGACGGCGTCCCGCACGGCGCGTGGCTGCAGTGGCGCCCGGACGGCAGCCTGGCGAGCGCGGGCTGCTACCTCACGGGCGAGCGCGCCGGCGAGTGGTGGACCACGCGCGCCGACGGCAGCCCCGAAGCGCGCGCGTGGATGTGGGGCGGCGCGGCGATCGGCGAGGTCGAGCGCTTCCCCGCGCCGCGCTGACGCTCCATGCGCCGCGCGCGCGTCAGCTCGAGCGCCGCAAGCCGAAGCGCTCGATCTTGCGGTACACCGTCGCGCGGCCGATGCGCAGGCGACGCGCCGTCTCGAGCACGTTCCAGTTCGTGCACTTGAGCGCGTGCTCCAGGATGCGCTGCTCCTGCTCCTCGAACGGGCGCACGTCGTCCTTCGTCGCGAGGTCCGCGAGCGGGTCGGAGGACGCGCGTTGCAGCAGCCGCAGGTCCGTCGCGTCGTCGGCGGTCGCCAGCGCCTCGCGCACGCTGCCCGGCAGGTGCTCGACGTCGATCGCCGCGCCGTCCGCGGCCAGCGCCGCGCGTTCCACGGCGGACTCGAGCTCCGGCAGGTTGTTCGGCCAGTCGTGCGCCGCGATCGCGGCGAGCGCTTGCGGCTGGAAGCGCGTCGACGCGCCGGACCCGCTGCGCTCGGCGAAGCGACGCAGGTGGTCGAGCGCGAGCAGCTCCAGGTCGTCCTGTCGGTCGCGCAGCGACGGCAGCTCGATCGGGTAGACGGCCAGGCGGAACTGCAGGTCCTCGCGCACGCCGGACGCCGACCACTCCTCGGGGCGGACGGTGGTCGACGCGAGCACGCGCGCGTTGGTCGGGATCGAGTGCGTGTCGCCGATGCGGCGCACGTACGACGCCTGCAGCACCTCGAGCAAGCGGTGTTGCGCGTCCGCGCCCAGCCGGTCGACGTCCTCCAGGAAGACGGTGCCGCCGCAGGCCTCCTCGAAGGCGCCGGGGCGCTCGCCCTGGCGGCCGAACAGCTCGATGCCGAGGCGGTCGGGCGACAGCGACCCGCAGGGGATCGCGAGGAAGGGGCGGTCGGCGCGCGCGCTCTCGACGTGCAGCGCGCGGGCGGCGCGGCGCTTGCCGGTTCCGGCCTCGCCGACGAAGAGCGCGGCGACGTCCTTCTGCGCCGCGGCTTCCATCAGGCGCTTCGCGCGCAGCATGCCGGGCGCCGCGCCGACGACGCCGTCGAAGCCGGCCTCGCGTCGGCGGTCGCGCACCAGTTCGCCCAGGCGCCGCGTCAGGCGCGCGTGCGTCAGCGCGTTGCGCAGCACGGTGCGCAGCCGCAGGCCGACGTGTTCGGGATCGACGAAGTCCAGCGCACCCCCGCGCAGGCCGTCCGCCGCCCGGTCCTCGGGCGCGATCCAGATCACCGGCAACTCGGGCCGCGCCTGGGCGACGCGCTCGAGCAGCTCGGGGCCGCGGCCGGCTTCCAGTCGCGGGTCGATCACGAGGGCGCCGATCCGCTCGCGGTCGATCAAGCGGGGGACTTCGGCGGCGCCGCCGGCGGTGAGGAGTTCGACGCCGCTGCCGTGCAGGCCGTCGCGCACCCGGGAGACGAGGGAGTCGTCGCCGGATGCCAGGAGGATCCGATGCGTCATGGGTCCGGGGAAGAACGGTGGAGAACGTTCGGTCGGTGGGGGAGGGCCGAGTCGAACGCGGGCGGACGCGGGTTGGACGTCGGAACCGCCGCGCAGGTTCGCGACGGACGGCTCCAACCGTTCGAAATCCTACCGGTCGGTCCGGACGGCCTCCAGGGCGGAACCCCAGAGGATGCATGGGTCTGAATAGCTGGTCGCTATGCTGGGACCCATGGCCCACCTCCGCCGCCCCAAGCGCTTCTTCCTGTGGACCTTCGTGGTCGCCGCCGCCCTGCTCGGGGCGGCCCTCTGGCTCTGGGCGGGGTGGGCGCCCCTGTGGGCCGCGCTGGTCTCGATCAACCTCGCCGCCTACGCCCTGTGGGCCTGGGACAAGTTCCAGGCCCGGCGCGGCGGGGGGCGGGTGCCGGAGCTGTGCCTGCACGCGATGGCGGCGCTCGGCGCGACCCCGGCCTCCTTCCTGGCGATGCTCAGCCTGCGCCACAAGATCCGCAAGCCGGTGTTCTGGGTGCTCTACGTTGTGCTGACGGTGGCTCAGATTGCCGCCATCTTCTACTTCGAGGGGCTGCGGGCCCGCTAGAGCTCCTTCCAGACCTTCGCCAGGCTGTCGCCGCCCACGGCGAGGTCCCACTCGCACTGGTAGCCGAAGGGGGTCGTCTCGACCGCGTAGCCGGCGCCCGCCAGCCGCTCGGCCAGCTCCGCGATCCACTCGCGGGCGAAGTCGGGGTCGCCGCCCGCGCTGCCGAGGTTCGTGAAGGAGTGCAGGACCACCCGGTCCAGCTCGCCCTTGCGCGCGAGCCACTTCAGGTGCTTCGCGGCCTTGCGCAGGACCCCGGCGCGGTCCGCGGCGTCCTCCGACCCGGCGTGCACGAAGGCGACGACGGCGTCCCGGACCTCCCGCTCCTCGTCGCGCTCGGGCAGCCCGGGCAGGCTCGTCGAGCAGGTCTTCCAGCGGAAGCGGCGGGCGTGGAAGCACAGGAGGCGCATGGCGGGCGGAGCGGGGGCGGACGGGCGGGCGAGGTGCGGATTCTCCCACGGCGGGCGCGGCCGGGACAAACCTCGAACGCGCGCCGCGGCGGTTCTCGGGGAGGATGGCGGGGCCGACGCGCAGAGAAACACCGATTCCCGTCGTCGCTCCCGTCGTCGGCGGCCTCTCTCCCCCGGAATGGACCCCCGCACCCCCTCCCTGGACCTCGAGGAAGCCCTGCGCCACACCGACTGGCTGCGGCGGCTCGCCCTGCGCCTCGTCGAGGATCCGCAATCGGCCGACGAGCTGGTCCAGGAGACCTGGATCCGCGCCTGGCGGTCGTCGCCGGAGGAGGGCACGAGTCGCGCCTGGCTCGCGACCGTGCTGCGGCGGCTCGCCCGGGGGAGGCACCGGGGCGAGTCGCGGCGGGCCGCGCGCGAGCGGCAGCGCGCGCGGGACGAAGCCTTGCCCGCGACCGCGGACCTGGTCCAGCGGGCGGAGCTGCAGAAGCGGCTGACCGAGGCGGTGCTCGCGCTGCCCGAGGAGCTGCGCGAGGCGGTGCTGTTCCACTACTTCGAGGGCCTCTCCAGCGCGGAGATCGCCCGGCGGCAGGAGCTGCCCGCCTCGACCGTGCGCGCGCGCGTGCGGCGGGGGCTGGCGGCGTTGCGCGAGGCGCTCGACCGCGACTACGGGAGTCGCGCCGTGTGGAGCGGGCTCGTGATCTTGCACTTCGGCACGGCGGAGGCAGCCGTCGGTGCCGGTGCGACGGTGGCCGGGGCAGCGGCCGCCTGGGTGGGACCGTTCGGGTGGATCGCGGCGGGAGTGCTCGCGCTCGCCGTGGTGTTCGCCGCTTGGACGCCCGAACGGGCCACCCTCCCTCCCCTCGACGGACCCACGTCCGGCGAGGGCGAGGACCTCGCGGTGGACGGCGCGGAGGCGGCAGGCCTCCGCGCCCCGCCCTTCGACGCGGGCGACCGCGAGCCGGCGCGCGCGTTCGACGCGGCGTCGATCGCCGTCGTCCGCGACGACCTCGACCGGGACGCGGCCGCGGCGCCCGCCTTCCCGCCGGCGACGCTCGCCGTCACGCTCCTCGACACGCGCGGCGAACCCGTGCGCCGCGCGTGGTTCGCGCTGGAGGGCGTCGAGGGCGCGGCGGCCTCGCGCGTGTTCGCGCGCGCGGACGGCACGGCGCTCTTGCGCGTCCCCTGCGACGCCGCGGAGCCGCGCCTCGGCGTCGCGCTCGCCGGCGGCCCGGGCGTCGCGACGCGCGCCGTGCCCGTGCGCTTCGCCGCGGGCGACGAGTTGACGCTGGGCGAGTGGGAGCTCGACCCCGCCGTGCGCGTGCGCGGCGTCGTCACCTCGCGCGACGGCACGCCCGTCGCCGGCGCGACGGTCAAGGCGTTCGGATCGCAGGTCGGCGTCGTCGGCATCCTCGACGACGACCGGCGCTGGGTCGGACCGTCGCACGACACGCCGGTCCCGGAGGCGACGACGGACGCCGCGGGTCACTTCGTGCTCGAGGCGGTGCCCGTCGGGTCGCGCCGCCTGTGGGCGGGCGGCGCCGGACACCTGTGGAGCCCCGGCGAGCGCTTGCGCCTGGAAGCGGGCGCGACCGTCGCGCCGCAACGCCTGGTCGTCGACCCCGTCACGCCGCGCGACCACGTCGCGGGCGTCGTGCGCGATCCGGGCGGGAACCCGGTGCCCTTCGCGGAGGTGGCGACGCGCATGCGGCTGGCGAACGGCGGGACCGGTTCGCTGATCCTGACGGACGAGCGCGGCGCCTTCCGCGTGCCGCTGCGCCAGCGCGTGCCGTACGAGTTCGTCGCCTACCACCCGGACGGCCGCTACGCGCGCGTCACCGCGGACGCGGTGCAACCCGGCACCGACGACCTGGAGCTGCGCTTCCGCGAGACGCACGAGATGCGCGTCCGCGTGCGCCACGAGGACGGCGCGGTCGTGCCGCGCTACGAGTGGCAGCTGACCGCGGCGAAGGTGGAGGCGCCCGACGTGCGATGGTTCGGCGTGGACCTGGAGGACGGCGCGTCGGCCGACGCGGGCGCGCGCGACGACGACGGCTACGCGGTCGTGCGGCAGCTCGACGAACCCTTCTACCTGGGCCTGCGCGTCCCCGGCCGCGCGCCGATGCGCTACGGGCCGTTCGAGCCCGGCGAGGCGACCGAGCGCATCGAGATCGTGCTGACCGCGCTGCCGACGATCACCGGCAGCGTGCGCGACGCGGACGGCGCGGTCGCGGGCGCGCGCGTGACCCTGCACCGCTTGCTCGAAGCGGACGAGCGCGTGGTGTGGAACGGGCAGCGCCTGCTTGTCGCGCCGCAGCCGGACGCGACGGCGACGACGGACGACCGCGGCGGCTTCGAGCTCGCGTTCCGCGGCCCCGGCCACTACGTGCTGCGATCGGAGACGGACGGCGCGCCGGCGGCGGAGCGCTGGCCGCTGGTGCTGGGCGCGTCGTCGGTGCGCGGCGTCGAGCTGCGGCACGGCGCGGGCGGCGCGCTCGTCGTGCGCTACGCGCGCGAGGAGGGCCGCAGCCCGGCGGGGCGCGTGCTGGTGCTGAACCACGGCGTCGGCGACCCGATCAGCGCGCGCTTCGACGAGGCGGGCGAGCTGGTGTTCGAGGGGCTGACGCCGGGCAAGTGGAAGCTGGAGCTGGTCGACGTCGAGCCGGAGCTCGCGCTCGAAGCGCCGCGCGCCTACCGCGCCGCGGGGCCGTCGCCGATGAACTGGACGTGCGAGGTGTTCGAGGGCGAGCGCACGCGCGTCGTGCTGCGCGACGAGGATCCGGACCGCCGGTCGGTCGCGGGCGTCGTCACGGTCGACGGCGCACCGGCGGCCGGGTGGGCGGCGCGCGGACGGCTCGCGGGCGTGCCGCACGACGCGCCGTGGGCCGAGGCGGGGCTGGACGAGGACGGCGCCTTCCGGCTGGAGCTGGGCGACGAGGGCCGCGCGTCGATCTGCGTGTCCGCGCCCGAGGACTGGGGCAACCTGGTCGTGTGCGAGGAGGTCGAGCTGGACGGCGACGGACCGCTCGCGTGGCGCCTGGACCTCTGGACCGGGTCGTTCTTCGCGACAGGCATGCCCGCGCCGACGTCGGGCTCCGGCTTGCAGCTGCGCCAGGTCGCGCCGCTCGACGGGCGCGCGCTCCTGTTCGTGTCGGCGGTCGCGCCGGACGAGAACGGCGAGCTGTTCGTGCCGCGCCTGCCGGTCGGCTTGTGGGGCGTCGTCCACTACGACCCTCTGGCCCCGCGCGCGGACTCGGACAACGGCTGGCGCCTCTTGGGAGAGTTCGTCGTCGAGGCCGGCCGCGAGGCGCGCCTCGAGCGCTGACCGACCGTCAGTCGCCGAGCCGGTCGATCGCGCGCGCGACCACGAAGTCGTTCGCGGACAGCCCGCCGATCGAGTGCGTCGACAGTACGAGCCGCACGTGGTCGTAGCCGGTCAGGTGGATGTCCGGGTGGTGGTCGTGCTCCTCGGCGACCTCGCCGACGCGCGCGATCCACGCGAGCGCGGCGCGGAAGTCGCCCAGCGTCTTCGTGAGCGACAGAGTCGCGCCGTCGAGCTCCCACCCGGGGACGTCCGCGGCCCAGCGCCGCGCGGTCTCGGTGTCCAGCGTCGGGGTGCCCTTCGGCAAGGGCGCGCAGCGCGTCGGGAAGTCGTCGTGCATGCGCGCAGCCTAACCCGGCGGGCGCTCAGGACCCACGCAGGCCGGACCAGTACGCCCAGAAGCCGACGGCGTCGCGCGCGGTCAGGCGCGTCAGCGAGCGCAGCGGGCGTTCGGGCGAGTCGGCCGGCACGGTGACGACCTCGCAGCCCGCCCGCGCGAAGGCGAGCCGCACGCGCGCCAGGTGGAAGCCGTGGCTGACCGCGATGACGCGCGTCCCCGGCGCGAAGCGCGGCGCCAGGTTGCGGGCGGTGAGCATCGTGTTGAAGCCCTCGTAGTCGCGGCGGATCGCCGCGTCGGGCACGCCCAGTCGCACCGCGCCCGCCGCCATCGCGTCGACCTCGTGCACCGCGCCGTCGCCCGGTCCGCCGGACATCCAGACGACCGGCGCGCGTCCTTCGCGGTACAGCTGCGCCGCCGTTCGGACGCGGTCGTGCAAGGCGTGCGACAGGCTGCCGTCCGCGTAGGCGCGCGCGCCCAGCACGACGATCACGTCGGCGGGGCGGCGGTAATCCGCGCTGCCGAGCGTCCACGCCAGGAGCAGCGGGAACGCCAGCGCGCACGCCCCGGCGGCGGCGACCGCGCCGGCGAGCGAGCGCGTCGACGTCGCCGTCGCGTCGGCCACGCGCCGCGCGCCCCACGCGACCGCCGCGAAGCCCGCGGACAGCACGATGGACGCCGACAGCGCGGCGGGCAGGAACAGCGCCGCGCCGACCTCGTTCGCGCCGAGCCGCACCGACCCCGCGTCGGCGGCGCGCGACACCAGGAGCGCGTCGCGCAGGCAGGCCACCGCGAGAGCCGCGGCGGCGACGCGAGCGGCGACGACCAGCGCGCGGCGGCGCGGCGCGAGGCTCCACGCGAGCAGCGCGGCGCACGGCAGCGCGACCCACGCGCCGGCGAGCCCGATCCAGAACGCGTTCGCGTCGTACTCGGGCCGCCACGCGCCCAGCGCGGCGTTCGCGACGCCGAACGCGCCGAAGAACATCGCGTAGCCGCGCGCGGCGGCGCGCAGGGACGCGTCGACGACCGCGCGCATCACCGCGGGAACGCGCGGGCTTCCAGCGCGCGCATGCGGTCGACCCACGGCTCGTCCGGCAACGGCAACACGACGTGCCCTTCGCCTTCCAGGACCTCCAGCGTCGCGTCCGGCAGGCGCCGCTCCATCTCGCGCGCCTCGCGCACCGCGTCGACGACCTGGTCCTCCGTCGAGGCGAACAGCGCGACCGGCTGGGTCAGCGACGGCAACTCGGCGCGCAGGTCGACCTCCGCGATCATCTTCATGCGCCGCATGTACCCGCGGTCGAAGCCGGCGCTGGGCGGCAGCTCGTGGAAGCGGCGCAGCGTGTCGTCGTCGACCTCGCCGCCGAACAGACGCGCCGGCGCGAACCACCGGCGGCCCAGGTGGAACGCCCACGCCGGCACGAGCGGCGCGGAGAAGCGCGACCACGCCAGCGCCGCGCGCCGCCCGAAGTGCGCGAATCCGTTCACGACCGCGACGCCCGCGACGAGGTCGGGGTGGTCCAGCGCCGTGCGCAGCGCGACCGCGCCGCCGAAGGACTCGGACAGCAGCAGGCAGCGGTCGACGTGACGCGTGCGCGCGATCTCCGCGATGCTGGCCGCGATCTCCGCGTAGGTGTCGGTCTCGTCGTCGTCGACGTACTCGAGGCGCAGCAGGCGGAAGTGCTCCTCCAGGCGCGCGGTCGTGCCCAGCATCAGCTCGCCGGTCGCGTCGATCCCGGGGACGTAGATCAGCGCGGTGCCCTCGCCCGCGTCGCCGTGCAAGCGCGCGCGCATCAGCCCGCCAGCCTCTTGAAGCGGCGCAGCGCGTTCCCCTCGGTCGTCGCGACGCCGGAGTCGCCGACGGACAGCAGGCCGGCCGAGCGCGGGTCGACGTAGAACTCGCGGCGCGAACCGTCCTCGAACTCGAAGGTCGCGTAGTCGTACAGGCGGCCGGACTTCGCGCCGCGCCGCGCGCGCTTGTTGGTGAGCACGGCGGGTCGGTGTTCGGCGACGCGCACGTCGGCATCGCCCTTGCGCTTCCTGGTCAGCCGCACCCCGAAGACGACGGCGAAGAAGCCGACGACGGGGACGAGCCACAGGACGGGCCGGTCGGAGCGTTCGAGCTCCTCGCGCATCGAGACGACGACGCCGAGGGCGACCATGGCGACGAAGAAGAACGGCAACGCGCGCTCGCGGACCACGGTGGGCGGCGCCTTCAACGGCGTGACCATCGCTTCCTGGAACTCGGGGTGGCGGCGCAGCTCCTCGAACTGCGCGCGGCGCATCTCGTTCGGCGTCGTCGGGCGCTCGCCGGGGCGCGCGTCGAGCTCGTGGCCGCAGAACTCGCAGAAGCGCGCGCTGCGGTTGGCGATCGAGGCGCCGCAGTGTCCGCAGGTCGTCGCCATCAGACGGAGATCCTGCGGAACTCGAGCAGCGTGTCGTGCTTCACGTACGCGATGCCCGCGTCCTCGTCGGAGAGGTCGCCGGACAGCTTCGGCGTGACGCGGTACTCGCGGCGCGCGCCGTCCTCGAACTCCAGCGTCGCGAAGTAGCTCGTGGACGCGCGCGAGTTCTTGCCGCCGCCGGACACGCGCGTGCGCTCGTCCACGACGATGGCGGGCAGTCGTTCCCAGCGCGCGGCGCGCACGCGCGTGCCCCGCTGCACCGAGCGGAACATCGCGTTCGCGATGGCGACGAACATGATCGCCGGCACGATGAAGAAGAAGATCGGCGCGCCCATGTTGCCGGCCTGCGCGACGAAGAAGATCAGGAACGCGATGACCAGCGGTCCCATGATCAGGAGGCCCGGGTTGATCTTCGGGACGCGCACGTCCGGCGTGTGTCGCAGGCCCGGTTCGAGGTCGGGGTGGCGGCGCAGCAGCTCGAAGCGCTCACGGCGCGACTCGTCCGGCGTGCGCGCGCGCGGCGCGTCCTCGCGCACGAGCTCCGTCCCGCAGAACTCGCAGAAGCGCGCGGTGCGGCTGCGCACGGCGGCGCCGCAGTGGTGACAGTTCGTCGGCGCCATCAGCCGGGCAGCTGTTGCAGGTGCAGGAGGTGGTTCGCGCGCAGGAACGCGAGCCCCGCGCGCTGCTCGACCGCGGCGTCGAAGGTCAGGCGCGACGACCGGTACTCGCGCCGCTCGCCGTTCGCGAACTCCAGCGTCACGGCGTTCAGCTCGCGGCCGGCCTTGCCGATGGTCTCGCGGCGCTTGCCGACGACGACGGCGGGGCAGTGCTCGACGGGCGCGCGCCCGTAGGCGCGGAACGAGCGCAGCGCGCGCCACGCGATCATCAAGGCCGCGACGGCGACCATCGCGGCCAGCGTGCCCAGCCCGACCAGGAAGGCCGCCTGCATCACGCGGTCGCGCTCCGCCTGCTTGACCGCGCCGAACAGCGCGAAGCCCGCGGTGGGCAACAGCACGATCCCCGCGAAGGCGGCGAGGCCCAGGCCGACGCGCAGCGCGCCGTGGTGGCGCTCGACGAAGTGGTTCTCCGGCACGTGCGCCGCCCACGACTCCGCCTTCGCGCGGCGCGCGACCTCGGCCAGCGCGTCCGCGTGCGCGGACCGCGGCGCGGCGGGGTCGACGGGGAACGGCTGACCGCACGACGCACAGTTCGTCGCGGGCGTCTCGGGGCGCGGGGCGCCGCAGTGGGGACAGGTCGAGGCGCTCATGCGATCGCGACGGGCTTGAAGTCCAGCAGGCGGTGGTGCGCGACGTACGCGAAGCCGGGCGTCGGCACGTCGATGCGTTCGAAGCACGCGTCGTGCGCGTGGTACTCGGTCTGCGAGCCGTCGGCCTCCTCGAGCAGGACGACGCCGTCCGCGCGCACGCCGGTCGCGGCGCGCTTCTCGAGCGCCAGGGCGGGCCGGCGCTCGATCGGCGCCGTGCGGTCGTTGCGCATGACCATCGCGATGACGACGCACAGCCCGATGAACAGCACGACGACCGTGATCGTGCCGCCGACGCCGTCGAGGTGTTCGCCCAGGGTCGCCCCCTCGTCCACCAGGAAGATCCGCAGCGCGATCGGGACGACCATGGCGGCGACCAGCGCGGCGACGACCGGGGTGGGGATGGAGTTGCCTTCCCCGCCCGGCCGCGCCGGCGTCAGGCCGTACCAGCCCTGCGCGCGCGCCTCACGCTCGATCCCGGCGAACAGAGCCTGCCGCTCCGCCGCCTCCATCAGTCACGCTTGCGGCCGCAGCCGCCGCAGAACTTGGCGTCGGGGGCCAGCGGGCTGCCGCAGCCGGAGCAGAAGGCCGGGCCGGTCTTCGCCGGTTCCTCGGCCGCCTTGAGCTCGGTGCCGCACGACGAACAGAAGCGTCCCGGCGCGACGGTGGCGCCGCACGCGCCGCAGACCATGCCGGCGGTCGCGGGAGCGAGGACCTCGCCGCCCTTCGGGTCGCGCACCAGCATCTGCGCCATGCCGAGGCCGACGCCCAGCGACGCCCCCGCGAGCATGCCGCCGCCGCTGCCGTCGCCGCCGGCACCGCCGCCGCCCTTCGCCATGCCCTCGCCCGCGCCCATCATCGCCTTGCCGGCCGCGAACTGCTGGTACGCGCCGACGCCGCCGACGGTCTTCAGGTAGGCCGCGTCGGTGTAGAGGCGCTTCAGGTTCGCGGCGTCGTCCTCGTCGATGGCGACGACGAAGTTGCCCAGGCGCACGATCTCGATGCCGTAGGCCTCGACGTGCTGGCGGACGCCCGCGAGGACCTCCTTCTCGATCTCCTCGGTGTAGGCGCCGGAGGTGACGTCCAGCATCGGCCACTTGTTCTTCACGAAGAGCTCGGCGATCCGGTCGCGGATGACCTTGAGCACCTGCTCCTTCATCCACGAGCGCACGGCGTAGCTCTCGGCCCGCCCCATGCCGACCAGGCCGACGATCAGCTGCTCGGGGTCGGTGACGCGGAAGGAGAACTCGCCGTGGACCATCGTCTCGGCCGGCACGCCGGACTTGGGGTCCTCGACGTGGCCGATGCGGCCGCCGAACTTCACGCCCGTGTGCTCGCGGACGTTGACGAAGAAGACCTCGGCGATGAAGACGTTGCCGCCCGTGAAGCTGTCGACGAGGTTCGACAGGAAGGGCAGGTTCGAGGAGTCCAGCGTGTGGCGGCCGGGCTCCATCGTCTTGACGATCTTGCCGTCGCGGAAGAAGACCGCGCGCTCGTCCGCCTCGACGGTGAGCTGCGACTTCATCGGGATGGTCGGGTCGGGGTGCTTCCAGACGACCTGCGCCTTCGCCGCGTCCGGGCGCGCGACCATCATCTCGCCGACGCCGCGCTGGAACCAATCCATCACGCCCATGGGGGATCCTCTTCCTGCCTGGGGGGTCTCTCTCTCGTCCGGAGGGCCCGCGGGCCCCCTCGGGAGCGCCGCGACCGGGCGCACTACGACGCAGGATAGCGGCGCATTCACGGGGGGCCAGCCGCGGGGAGGGCGCGGCCGCGGTCGGGCGAGCCCGGAGCTCGTCTCGATCCGGGACGCGCTCCGGGCCGCGCGAGGCGAATCGGCTCCCTCGCCTGCGGTTCTCGGCGGCGAGCGTCGTTTCGGTTCGCGACGGAGCAGGGCGGCGGGTAGGAATTCGCACCCTGATTCGCACCTCGCGACGCGGCGGGGGGTACGCTTCCGCGTCGATCTCCGGGCGAGCGAACGCTCGGAGTACGCGGTCGACGGCGCGGATGAGCGCCGGAACGACGAGCCGAGGCGGGCGACTGAGCCGGGCGCGCGACGCGCTCGGGCAAACAGCAGGAACCATCGCACTCGCGCGCGCGTCCTCACGCGACCGGTCCCCAAGACACCCTTCCGTAAGACTTCCCAGCAAGGCCCCGCATCATGTTCACCCTCACCGCCGCGGCCGTCATCGCCGCCTTCCTCCCCGCCGCCCCGGCGCCGCTCGTCGGCAGCTTCGAGGGCTGCACCCCCGGTTACTGGAAGAACCACCTGGAGCGCTGGGACGGCGCCGGCCAGGACGAGATCACGATCAGCGTGAAGCACTACTACGGCTTCAACACCTTCTTCGGTGTGACGTCGGCCGAGTCGGGCCTCGCGGACACGATGACGCTGGCGGACGCCGCCGACGTCAACGGCGGGGGCGTGTTCGCCCTCGCGCGCCACGCCGCGGCGGGCGCCGCCAGCGCCGACGCCGGCATCAACTACGAGTTCTCGCTGGTCGAGGTCATCGACATCTACCGCGACGGCGTCGGCGCCGACGCGGGCCCGCTCGACGTCGACTCGGCCAAGAACCTGCTCGAGGGCGCGAACGAGGCCGGTTGCCCGCTGAACAACGATGACCCGGACATCACGCCCTACTGCTTCGGCGATGAGGACGAGTGCCCCTGCGGCGCCGAGTCGCTGAGCGGCGGCTGCCTGAACGTCTCGGGCCAGGGCGCGCTGCTGCAGGCCACGGCCGGGGGCACCAGCGTCGCGGCGGACGATCTTGTGCTGACGACGTCCCAGCTCCCGCAGAACACCTTCGCGATGACCTTCATGGGTCCCGGCGCGGGCAACACGCCGTTCGGCAACGGCCGCCTGTGCGCGTCGCCCGAGGGCGCGAAGCTGTTCCGCTACCTGCCGGCGCAGAACTCCGGCGCGAACGGCACGATGCAGCTCGGCCCCGGCATCGTCGCGGCCAGCCAGGTGAACGCCTTCGCCGGCGGTGACATCCAGCCCGGCCAGACCTGGTACTTCCAGACCTACTACCGCGACGTCGGCGGCACGTGCGGCCAGGGATTCAACCTGTCCAACGCCCTGCGCATCGACTTCCAGCCGTAGGACGCCGGACGACAGCGCGGCGGTTGCCGCGGAACGGGAGGAGGGGCGCCGCGATCGCGGCGCCCCTCCTCCCGTTCCGTGGATGCCGCGCCGTCGCCGATCGACGGGGCGAGTTCGTGTGTTTCGATTCGGTGCGGCTCACCCTGAAGCGAGAAATAGGAAGTCGTATTTGGTTGCGCCGGGCGGTCCGGGGGTAGCGTTCGGTGCCGCACCTGACCCGGGGGCGCCCGGCGGATCCCGAGATCCGCCGCGCTCCAGGGCCTCGCCGCGCCGGTCCAGGCTCGATCGGGCGCCCCGAGAGGCGAGCGGGCGGCACTCACCGACACCCCCCCGGATTCCCGAACATCATGCGCCTCGCACTCTCGACCCTCGCGTTGCTCCTCGTCCTCCCCGCGGCCTCGGCCGCGGTCCTCCCCGGCGGCGGCCATCATGGCGGCGGGGGTCACCACGGAGGCGGCGGCCACCACGGCGGCGGCTGGGGAGGCGGCGGCCACCACGGCGGCGGCTGGAACGGCGGCTGGGGCGGCGGAGGCCACGGCGGCGGCTGGAACGGCGGCCACGGCGGCGGCTGGGGAGGAGGCGGCCACCACGGCGGCGGTTGGGGCGGCTCCGGTCAGGACGACGACTGCTTGCCCGGCGAGTGGCAGGACCCCTTCGGCGACTGGGACCTGCCCGAGAACGACGACTGCGGCCCCGGTGGTTGGGGCGGCGGCTGGGGCGGCGGCTGGGGCGGCGGACACCATGGCGGTGGCTGGGGCGGCGGCGGCCACCACGGCGGCGGTCACCACGGCGGCGGCGACTGCGACGAGCCCGACGACGCCGAGGGCTGCACGCCCGGCTACTGGAAGAACCACACCGAGCGCTGGGACAACGTCGGCACCGACGACTTCACGATCTCGGTCAAGCACCAGGCCGCGTTCAACCTGTTCTTCGACGTGACGCCCGAGCAGTCGGGGATGTCGAACTCGGAGACGCTGCTCGACGCGCTCCACCTGGGCGGGGGCGGCGTGAACGCGCTGAACCGCCACGCGGCGGCCGCGGCGGCGAGCGCGGACGCGAACATCAACTACGCGCTGACCTTGAACGAGGTGATCGCGATCTACCGTGACGGGGTCGGCGCCGAGCCGGGTCCGCTCAGCAAGAAGAAGGCGAAGAAGAAGCTCGAGAAGCAGAACGAGAAGGGTTGCCCGCTGGGCGGCGAGGACCCGGACATCACGCCCTACTGCTTCGGCGACGAGGGCGACTGCCCCTGCGGCGCGTTCTCGAACGGCGGCTGCCCGAACGTGACCGGCGAGGGCGCGCTGCTCGAGGGCTCGGGATCGACGAGCGTCCTGTTCGACGACCTGGTGCTGACGACGTCGCAGCTGCCCGCGAACACCTTCGCGATCACCTTCATGGGCCCCGGCCCCGGCAACGAGCCGTTCGGCAACGGCCGCCTGTGCGCGTCGCCCGAGGGCGCGAAGCTGTTCCGCTTCCTGCCGGCGCAGAACTCCGGGCCGGACGGCGTGATCGAGCTCGGCACCGGCATTGTCGACATGAGCCAGGTGAACGCCTTCGCCGGCGGCAACATCACGGTGGGCTCGACCTGGTACTTCCAGACGTACTACCGCGACGTCGGCAACACCTGCGGCGAGGGCTTCAACCTCTCGAACGCGGTGCGCGTCGACTTCCTGCCGTAGGGCGAACGCGACCGGGTCCGACGCTGCGGGCCGAACGACGCAGGGGAGCGCGCGGCGCTCCCCTGCGTCGTTCCGTGCGGGGTCGCGTGTCCGCGCCCGTCCCCGGCGATCAGTAGTTCTTCGCGAACAGCACGCGCTGCTCGGACGGCGCGCCGGTCAGCACGCACTTGCCCGCCTCGGGCGCGGGGCCCTGTCCGG
Source organism: bacterium (assembly GCA_030426745.1). Classification (GTDB taxonomy): domain Bacteria; phylum Planctomycetota; class UBA1135; order UBA1135; genus JACKHV01. The sequence goes on along the minus strand of JAUHYB010000012.1, from coordinate 610 downwards.
GCAGCGCCAGGCAACGGATCGTCGCCTTCGTCTTCTCCTTGATGGCGAGCTCCGTCTCGGTCGTGCCGTCCCAGTGCGCCCAGACGAACGACGACTTGCCGTCCGCGAAGGCGGCCTCGAAGTCGTCCCAGCTGTCCACGGTGCTGGTGTTCTCCTCGAGCGCGGTCTTCGCGCGCTCGTAGAGGAAGGTCTGGAACTCGTCCAGGATCTTGCCGACGTGCACGCCGAGGTCCTGCATCGGCAGGGTCTCCTTCTTCGCGCGGCCGCGCTCGTCGAGCTCGCTGATGCGACGCTTCGCCATCACCGTGCCCGACTCCAGGTCGCGCGGGCCGACCTCGAGGCGCAGCGGGACGCCCTTGCGCTCCCACTCGTAGTACTTCGCGCCCGGCTTCATGCCCTCGCGGTCGTCGAGCTCGACGGTCAGGCCGTCCTCGCGCAAGCCGCGCGCCAGCTCGTCGGCCTTGTCGAGCACCGCGTCCTTCTCGTCGTCCTTGCGGTAGATCGGCACGATCACGACGTGGATCGGCGCCAGCTTGGGCGGCAGCACGAGCCCGTCGTCGTCGGAGTGCGCCATGATCAGCGCGCCGACCAGCCGCGTCGACACGCCCCA
>JAUHYB010000256.1 GCA_030426745.1 bacterium | reverse complement strand
ACGCCGCGTTCCGCGCCGACTTCGACCTGCGCGACGAGGACCTCGGCGCCACGCGTCCGCACATGGGGTACCCCGACAAGATCCGCGTCGTGCTGTGCCAGCGGAAGAGCGAGTTCGGCCGCTACGTTCGCCACTACCACGAGTCGACGACGGAGACGGCGTACCACAACGTCAGCCCGCGCGACTCGCTGGTCGTCGCCGCGAACTACGAAGGGCTGACCGAGGGCTGGGAGGACGTGACCGACGTGCCGTACGACACGATGCTGCACAACGTCTTCGTGTCGATGCTGGCGAAGACGTTCACCGACAGCCACGACGGCTACGACTTCGTCTCACCGCGCTGGTTCGTCTACGGCATGTGCCACACGCACCTGCGCCGCGTCGACCCCGAGTGGACCTACTCCGACGGCCGCAAGCCGGGCCAGGGCGAGCAGCGCGACCAGTGGGACTGGGAGCCGCGCGTCTACAGCCTGGTCAAGAACGAGTACTTCGCGAGCATGCGCGACATGTTCGCCTGGCGCGCCTACGAGGACCTGCACCAGCGCGACCACATGGTCTCGTGGTCGAAGACGCAGTTCCTGCTCGAGGAGCTGGAGGGCGACCGCAAGGCGTTCTACCTGGCGACCTGCCGCTACCGGACGCGCCCGTCCGACCGCGACGACCCGAACGCCCACGCCGCGCGACAGGAGGCCGCGTTCCGCGATCACTTCGGCCTGACGCCGGAGGAGTTCGACGAGGCGTGGGCGAAGTGGGTGCGCAAGACGTACCGGCGGAAGTAGCGAGCGGCGCGCGTCAACGCGGCGTTCCGTAGTCGCGCTCGTCGAGGACCTCGATCTCCACTTCCTCGGGCTCCTCCCAACCGGCGTACGGCTCGACCCGCATGGGGGAACCGTCGACCGGGGTCTGCGAGGCGATCACGAAGTCGGAGCCGCCGTCGTTCATCGTCGCCAGCACGCGCGTGAAGGCCGCGACCGAGACGTCGTGCCGGACGTCGACGCTCACGAGCGCGCCGGCGGTGCGCTCGAACAGGCGCTCCAGCTCCTCGTCCGGCTCGTTGCCCGAGAGCGAGAACGCTTCGAAGCGCACCGGCGACGGATCCTCCAGCGCGTGGTCGTCGAACATCGGCCAGCTCTCGTCCATCACGCGGAAGCGCGCCGCCCGCGCGGAGTCCGGCGCGGTCCGGTGGACCGCATTGAAGGCGTGGGAGAAGCCGAGCACCGCGGGCAACACGTCGTCGAAGGTCGCGCGTCGCGGATCCGTGGCGACGAAGCGCACTTCGCCCTCCTCCCAGCGCCCCTCCGACGCGAGGCGCACGACGGCGTCGACGACCTGCGTCGGCAGGTCCTCGGCCCCGCACCGCGCCCCGTCGACCATGTAGACGCCGTTGTCGTGCCACACGACGTCGACGACCGCGGAAGGCTCCGGCGCCTGCGCCGCGGACGGACCGTCGGACGGTGCCGCGCTCCGACAGGCGGCGGTGAACACGGCGAGCGGTACCAGGAACGACGCGAGCTTCGGGGGCGACATGTTCACGAGGATAGCGAACAGCTCCGAACGCGACGAGAGACGCCGGCGCGAGCCCGCCGCGCTCAGCGCCGCTGATCGACGGTCATCGAATCGTCCGGCTCGATCGTCACGTGCACCTCGACACCGAGTCCGCTCGTGACGTACACGTCGAGGTCCCGGCTCTGCAACGCCTCGCCGTGCCTCGCGCTGAGTATCAGCGAACCTTCGGTCCGGGCCCAGACGTCGATGGTCTCCACCGCTCCCGGTCGCACCGTGACGGGTTCGCTCCGCGCGCCGGCTCCGACCACCCGGACCTCTTCCCACACGGAGGCGGACTCGTTGTGAACCACGATCCGACAGCGGGAGTCGATGCGCATCGCGTGGATCGTCATGGCGCCGGCGACCGGGAAGTTCGAGAGCAACAGGCCCGCGCAGAGCGCGCTCGAAGCCAGCCGCCCGCGCCTCGACAGGGAAGCGTCCCGTCGGCGCTGCTCGATCGAGATGCCCAGCTCGACGAGGCCGATGCAGAACAGCGCCGTGCCGCCGACCAGCAGCCCGGCGCCCAGTCCGGCCAGCACCTCACTGCGCGTGGGGAGCCATGCCGCGAAGATGCAGACGCCCGCTGCGAGCGGGATCGCCCAACACTGCAGCGCGTTTCGGAAGGCGGTGTTCATGTTCGTGGGTCGGCGACGTGTGGCGGGCGTTGCCTCGATCTAACGCGCTTCACGAACGTGGTCGCGGTGATCGGCGTGGATGTCCGACAACAGGCGACAGCCGTCGCAGCGGTAGTCGAACGCCTCGCCCTCGGGCAGCAACCACGCGCCGCCGCATCCGGGGCAGCGGCGTGCGCGTTCCGTCGCCAGGTCGTGCTCCTCGCAAGCGGGGAGCGCGTAGTAGAACGGTGTCGCGGCCAGCGCCTCGTAGGCCGAGCGCAGTTCGAGGGCTTTGCGGCCCAGCGCGCTGTCCGGTCGTGAAAGCTGGCGTGCGGCGAGCCGCTCGCCGACTCCGCTCCCGAGCCAGACTCGCTCGATCGCGAGCTGCGACGAGCGCCAGGAGATGAGTTCCACGTGCTCGTCGCCGTAGTGTGTGGGGAAGCGGTACAGCGGCACCGGTCGCAGGCAGTCGAGGCAACGGACCGGCGGCGTGACGGCATCGCACAAGTCGCCGAACATCGTGTAGGCGGAAGGCGCCTCGCATGCGCACGCATAGAGGTCCTCCGCGTCGCGACCGAGGATTGCGACCTGGATCGCGTCGGGGCCGATCACGGCGCGGTCGCGCGCCCCCCATTCGTTGTCGTTCTCGGCGAGGAGCGACGTGCGCTCGGGGACCTTCACGAACACCTGGACGTTCTCGTCGCCGTCGACGACCAGCGGATCGCCGACCGTCTGCCCGTGGTTGTGCCACGACGTGAGCAGGCTCGAGGCTCGCCGGTGCGTCTCGCCACCGTCACCTTTCGCGCCTTCCGCGCCGCGCGCCCGCTGGATCGTCACTTTCGCCGTGAACACGGCCCGTCCGTTCAGTTGTAGTGTTGAACGCGGTACAGCACGAGTCGGTCGTCCGCGTCGAGGAAGAGCTGGAACACGGCGTAGCCCATGAACCCCCAGTAGCGGTGGACGAGCAGCGTTCGCGCGGCGGGCCGCCCGGTCTCCGCTTCGGCCTCGCACACGGCGCGTTGGGTCTCCTCCGCTCCGAACATCGACCGCTCGAACACGGCGGCGCGTTCCTCCGGCGTCGACATCGCGAGTTCCGACTCGACCGAGATCGCGCCCCCGCGGTCGAGAGCGGCGAGGCACTCGTCACCGGTCATGCCGACCTCGAGGCGGTTCACCGCGCGGAAGGTGTGCTCCTGTGACGTCACCGAGTACAGGCAACTCGGCGTCGCGAGGAACAGCAGCGCGATCGCGCACCACGGTGCAGCGAAGCGCATGGGCGAGCCGACGGCGGCGATGCGAGCGGTGCGGTTGGGCGGGGAAGTCGCCATGCGCCGATTGTGCCACGCGCGGCGCGTCGCGTCCGTTTTCGAGCGCCGACGGTCCGAGGCCGAGCCCTGCGGTACCCCCGCGCGGCACTGTCCCCTGACGCGAAGAGGGCCGACGCCTCGTCGCGCCGGCCCTCCCCGTGTGCGTGTCGCGGCGCTCGCGCGCCGGCGCCATCAGACGTCGTCGATCTGCAGGATCTTGCGACCCTCTTCCGAGATCAGCTGCGGCGTCCACTGGGGCTCCCAGACGATCTCGATCTCGCAGTCCTCGATGCCGTCCATCGCCTTGACGCGACGCTTCATCACGTCGGGGATCGTCTTGGCCTCGGGGCACGACTGCGAGGTCAGGGTCATGCGGATGTTGCACTTCGTCCCGTCCACGGCCACGTCGTAGATCAGGCCGAGGTCCACGATGTTGACGGGGATCTCGGGGTCGTAGACCTGCTTCAGTTCGGTGTAGACGTCGTCGCTCGTCGGCATGGCTGGGCTGGGTGGGGGTGTCGGTGCGCGGCGCGCGAGGGGCGGGCCGGTGATTCGGGCGAAGATCCTAGCAGGGGGCGCCCGGCCGGTGGGGCGCTTCCGCGTGGAAGCCCGGATTCTAGGCGGGGGCGGCGGGCGGCCCCACCCGGCGGATGCCGGGAAGTCGCGCGGTCCGGGCGGAACCCGCGGGGCACGGGCGCGGGGCGGTCCCGCCCGCCGCCTCGGCTGGCCCTCTCCCGACGACGCGCTACCTTGGGGCGCCGCCCGCCGCTCCCCCGACGACCGCACCCGCCGTGACCACGCCCGCCCTGCTGCCGATCGAGTACGAAGGTCAGCTCTACCGCCCGCCCTCCGAGGCGGACAGCCTGATCCTGCAAGCCACGATCGGCTGCAGCTACAACCGCTGCACCTTCTGCGCGATGTACCGCGACAAGCGCTTCCGCGTGCGCTCGATCGACGAGCTGCGCGCGGAGATCCGCTGGGCCGCCGCGCACCTCGGCCCCGTGCGCAAGGTGTTCCTCGCGGACGGCGACGCCCTCATGGCGAAGGCGCGCTTCCTGGAGCAAGTGCTCGACGCCTGCCGCGAAGCCTTCGGCGACTTGCGCCGCGTGTCGTGCTACGCGTCGCCGCAGGCGCTCGCCGTGCGCTCCGTCGACGAGATGCGGCGCTTGAAGGACAAGGGCCTCTCGCTCTACTACCTCGGCATCGAGTCGGGCCACGACGAGGTGCTGACCCGGCTCGACAAGGGCGTCGACGCCGCCGAGATGATCCGCGTCGCGAACAAGGCGCACGAGGCCGGCGTGAAGCTGTCGACCATGGTGCTGCTCGGCGCCGGCAACCGCCGCCTGTCGCAAGAGCACGCCCGCGAGTCCGCGCGCGTCGTGAACGCGATCCAGCCGCGCTTCGTCTCGACGCTGGTGATGACGCCGGTCGAGGGCACGCCGTTGATGCAGTCCGCGCAGCAGGGCGAGGTCGACGAGCTGTCACCGATCGAGCTCGCCGCCGAGCTGCGCGAGTTCCTCGCCGGCCTCGAGCTGAAGGGCTCCGTCTTCCGCTCGAACCACGCGTCGAACTACCTGGCGCTGGCGGGCAACCTGCCGCGGGATCGCGACTCGCTGGTCGCGGCGCTGGACCAGGTG
>JAUHYB010000255.1 GCA_030426745.1 bacterium | reverse complement strand
GCGCAGGACGCCGCCGACACCTCGCGGACCGACTCGGTCGCGCCGCCGCCCGAAGCCGCCGCCCCGCCGTCGCGCGCGCTGTTGCTGGCGCTGACCGAGCGCCCGCGCGTCGCGGGCACCAGCGGATCGGAGTGGGGCGCGCAACTCGTCGCGCGCGTGCTCGCCGACGCCGGTTGGGACGTGGAGCGCGACGAGCGCGTGGTGCTGCTCTCCTTGCCGCGCCGCCTGGAAGCGGCCGCGTTCGACGCCGAAGGTCGCGAGCTGTTCCGGCGCGTCGAGCGCTACGACCCGGACGCGGCGCCGCCCGGCGAGTTGCCGCCTTGCCTCGCGTGGTCGGCGTCCGGCACCGCGCGCGGCCCGGTCGTCGACGCGGGGCGCGGGATGCGCGCCGACTTCGAGGCGCTCGTCGCGGCCGGCGTCGAGCTGGAGGGCACGATCGCGCTCGCGCGCTACGGCGGCTGCTACCGCGGCGTCAAGGCGGCGATGGCGCAGGAGTTCGGCTGCGCCGGCCTGGCGCTGTACAGCGCGTCCGAGGACGACGGCCCCGACCGCGGCGCGAGCTGGCCGAACGGCCCGTGGAAGTCACCGGACCACGTGCAGCGCGGCTCGATCCTGCCGATCTCGAACACGCCCGGCGATCCGTCGACGCCCGGCTGGCCGTCTCCCGCGCCCGGCGAGGACGCGCGCCGCGTGACCGAGTTCGAGCGCGACGCCGCGCTGCCGAACATCGTCGCGCAACCGATCCCGCTGCGCGAGGCGCGCGCGGTCCTGGAACACCTCGACGGCGCCGGACCCGGGCCGGTCGAGCTGGAGCTGACCGTCGATCAACCACGCGACTTCCGCCGCATCGTGAACGTCGTCGCGCGCCTCGCGGGCGACGGCGACGGCCTGGTCGTCGTCGGCAACCACCGCGACGCGTGGGTGCGCGGCGCGCACGACGCGGGCGGCGGCACGGTGGCGCTGATGCGCGCGGCCCAGCGCCTGGCGGAGCGGCGCGCCGACGGCTGGTCGCCGCGGGGCGAGGTCGTGCTGGCGTTCTGGGACGCGGAGGAGACGGGCCTGGTCGGCAGCACGGAGTGGGTCGAGGCCCACGCCGACCAGCTGACGCGCCGCTTGATCGCGTACGTGAACGCCGACGCCGCCGTCACCGGCCCGCACTTCAACAGCGCGTCCGGCAGCCCGGGGTTCGAACGCGTGCTGGCCGACGCGTTGACGCCGATCGCCGCGACGGACCGCGCGAACCAGCTGGAGCGCTGGCGCGCCTTGCGCGGCGCGGACCCGCGCGTGCGCTTCGCCGGGTCCGGATCCGACTACACGGCCTTCCTGCACCACCTGTGCCTGCCGGTGCTCGACATCGGATTCGGCGGGAACGCCGGCGGGCAGTACCACACGCGCTTCGACGACTTCGCGGTCGTCGATCGCTTCCTGGACCCGGGCTTCGTCGGGCACGAGCGCGCGGCGCAGCTGATCGAGGAGCTCGTCGTGCGCCTGGACGCCGAGGGGCGCGCCGCGTTCGACGAAGCGGCGTGTTGCGACGCGCTGGCGGAACTCGCGCGGTCGACGGCCTTCCTGGGCGAAGCGCGCGCCGAGCGGCTCGCGCGCGGCTTCGAGTCGCTGGCGGAGGTGTTGCGCGCCGCGCCGAACGCGCTCGACGGCCGCATGATCGCCGCGCTGGCCGCGCCGGACGGCTTGCCGGGTCGTCCGTGGTTCCGCAACGCGCTGTGGGCGCCGGGCCTGGAGACGGGGTACGCGCCGGAGAGCTTCCCGGCGCTGGCCGCCGCCGCGCGCGGCGGGGACGACGCGCTGGACGCGGCGCTCGCGGCGCAACTCGCGGCGCTGCGCGCGCTGGAGGAGCGCGCGATGACGGCCGCGATCGACGCGGAGCGCGACGACGACCAGCCGGACGACGCGACGGGCCGCTGAGTGCGCGACCTCTGGAGGCTGACGCGCCGCCTGTCGCGGCACTGGAAGTGGCTCGCCGGCGGCGCGCTGGCGCTGCCCGTGTCGCGCCTGGCGCACATCGCGGTCACGCTGACGATCGCGGACGGCCTGCACGCGCTCGAAGGCGGCACGCTGTCGGACGTCATGCCGCGGCTGTTCGGGCTGATCGCGCTCTACGCGACGATCGGCGGCGTCGCGGGCTTCTTCGAGCGCTGGTGGATCGGGATCCTCTCGCGGCGCTTCGAGATCGACCTGCGCGGGCAGCTGTTCACCGCGCTGACGCGGCGCGAACTCGCGTTCCACGACGAGAACCGCACCGGCGAGCTGTCCAGCCGCGTCACGGCGGACGTCGAGGCGCTGCGCATGCTGTACGGCCCGGGCTTGCTGCACGCAGCGGGCGCGCTGATCATCCTGCCGGTCAGCTTGTACGTCATGGGGCGCGAGAACCTCTCGCTGACGCTGTGGATGATGGTGCCGATGGGCGCGATGGCGTTCGGCATCCGGCTGTTCATGCCGCGCATGCACGAGCACTCGCACCAGGTGCAGGAGAGCCTGGCCGAGATCGGCCACTGCGCGCAGGACACCTTCTCCGGCATCCGCGTCGTGCAGGGCTACGCCCGCGAGGACCAGCGCGTCGCGCGCTTCGCCGCGATCTCGCGCGACAACCGCGACAAGCAGGTGCGCCTGGCGCGCGACCGCGGCTTGACGCACGCGACGGTGCAGGGCTCGTTCCAGACCACCTTCGCGATCGTGCTGTTGCTGGGCGGCTTCGCCGTGATGCACGGCGAGCTCGACGCCGCGGACCTGTTCGTGTTCATGGACCTGTCGATGCGCGCGTTCTGGCCGCTGATCGCGCTCGGGTGGATCGCCGGCATGATCCCCCGCGCGATGGCCAGCGCGGAGCGCATCGTCCAGCTGCTGGACGGCGCGCCGCAAGTGCGCTCGCCCGAGGACGCCGTCGCCGCGCCCGGGCCGGCGGGCGAGGTGCGCTTCGAGGGCGTGCGCTTCACCTACCCCGGCGCGAAGGAGCCGGCGCTGGACGGCGTCGACGCGCGCGTCGCGCCCGGCGACACGCTCGGCGTCGTCGGGCCGACGGGCTCGGGCAAGTCGACCTTGCTGGACCTGGTCGCGCGCTTCGCCGACCCCACCGCGGGCGTCGTCGCGGTCGGCGGCGCGGACGCGCGGCGGCGCGACCTGGCGGAGCTGCGCGGCGAGATCGGCCTGGTCCCGCAGGACGGCTTCCTCTTCACCGAGACCTGGCGCGCGAACGTCGGCTTCGGACGCGACGACGTGCTGAGCGACGAGGAACTCGCCGAGTGGACGCGCGTCGCCTGCCTCGAGGACACGGTGGAGGGCTTCCCCGACGGCTACGACCAGCTGGTCGGCGAGCGCGGCGTGACGCTGTCCGGCGGCCAGCGCCAGCGCACCTGCCTGGCGCGCGCGCTGGCGCGACGACCCCGCGTGCTGCTGCTGGACGACTCGCTGTCGGCGGTCGACGCGGAGACGGAGGCGCGGCTGCTCGCGCACCTGCGCGACGACGTGGCGGGCTGCACGACCCTGATCACGGCGCACCGCCTGTCCGCCGTCGCGCACGCCGACGAGATCCTCGTGCTGGACGAGCGCGGCCGCGTCGCCGACCGCGGCACGCACGCCGAGCTGACGGCGCGCCCGGGCTGGTACCGCGACACCTGGCAGCGCCAGATCGAGGAAGAGGAGCTCGAGGACCTGTGAGCGACACCGTCGACATCCACGGCGACGAGGTCGTCTCCGCGAAGACGCTCGACTTCGGCCTCCTGCGGCGCCTCTTGCCCTACGCGCGCCGCCACTGGCCGGCGTTCGCGCGCAGCCTGCTGGTGCTGGCCGGCGTGCTGGCGTGCGAGCTCGCGACCGGCTGGCTGTGGAAGCGCGCCATCGACGGGCCCGCGACGGACGCGCTGAACGCGGGCGTCGCCGAGGGCGCCGCGATCGACCCGTCGATCCGCGCGGCCTTCCTGTGGATCGTCGCGGCGTACCTGGGCTTCGTCGTCGTCAAGACGCTGCTGTCCTACGCGGAGGTCGCGGTGCTCGGCCGCACCGGCCAGCTCGTCGTGCACGACCTGCGGCGCGACGTGTTCCGACACATCGCGCGCCTGGACGTGAACTGGTTCGACGGGCGCCCCACCGGGTCGCTGGTGACGCGCGTCACCAGCGACGTCGAGAACCTGTCGGAGATGTTCACGTCGGGCCTGGTCGTGATCGTCTTCGACCTGCTGAAGATCGTCGTGATCATCGCGGTGCTGTTCTGGCTGTCGGCGAAGCTCGCGCTGCTGACGCTCCTCGCGACGCCCGTGTTGATCGGCGTGTCGCTCCTGTTCCGCGGCGGCGCGCGCGAGGCCTTCCGCCTGGTGCGCGCACGCGCGTCGCGCCAGAGCGGCTACCTGCAGGAGGTCCTGTCCGGGGTCCGCGTGGTGCAGGCGTTCGGCCGCGAGGACCGCGTGCGCGGGCGCTACGACGAGCTGCAGCACGACACCTACCGCGCGGCGTTGCGCGCTCTGCTGCTGTTCGCGCTGTTCTTCCCGACCATCTCGCTGGCCGAGGCGCTGTACAAGGGCGGCGCGCTGTGGGCCTTCGGCGGCGAGGTCGAGTCCGGCGCGATGACGCTGGGCGAGTTCCTGCAGTTCTGGATGTACCTGTACGTCCTGCTGGCGCCGATCCGCGAGCTGGGCGAGCGCTACAACGTGCTGCAGGCCGCCTTCGCGTCGGCCGAGCGCCTGTTCCAGATCCTCGACACGAAGCCGCGCGTCACCGCGCCCGCGGACCCCGTGTCGGCCGACCGCATCACCGCCGGCCACGTGCGCTTCGAGCACGTCTCCTTCCACTACACCGAGGGCGTGCCCGTCCTGCGCGACGTCTCGTTCGAGATCCCGCCCGGGCACACCGTCGCGCTCGTCGGCGCGACCGGCGCGGGCAAGTCGACGATCGTCGATCTCCTGCTGCGCTTCCGCGACCCGGTCGCCGGGCGCGTGACGATCGACGGCACGGCGCTCGACCGCTTCGACCCGTCCGACCTGCGCCGCCACTTCGGCCTCGTGATGCAGGAGGACTACCTGTTCCACGGCACGCTGCGCGAGAACCTCGTGATGGACCGCGAGGAGGTCGACGAGGAGTCGCTCGCGATCGCGCTCGAGGCCAGCCGCGCGGGCGAGGTCGTCGCCGG
>JAUHYB010000254.1 GCA_030426745.1 bacterium | reverse complement strand
CTGTCCGCCGCCGAACAAGCGGCGCTGGAGCAGTTCCACGCGTCCGCCGCCGACTACGCCGGCGCGCAGCTCTCGATCGCGGGGCAGACCGCGAAGGCGTGGCTCGCGCTCGCCGAAGCGCGCCTGCAGGTCGAGCTCGCCGAGGCCACGGTGACGAGCTTCGCGCAGAACACCGGCTTCGTGCGGCGGCGCTACGAGCAAGGGCGCATCGAGCCGCTCGAGCTGCGCCTGGCCGAGAACAACCTCGCGGCGGCCGAGTCGTTGCTGGCGCTGCGCCGCGAGCAGGTCGAACGCGTCGCGCGCCAGCTGCAGGTCCTGACCGGCGACTACCCCGAGGGCGGTGTCACCGCCGGCGACCTGCCGCCCGCGCCGGACGAGATCCCCGCCGGCGTGCCGTCCGACCTGTTGCAGCGCCGCCCCGACCTGGTCGGCGCGGAGGCGCGGCTCGCGTCGGCGGACTACTCGCTGTACGAGGCGCGCAAGGCGCTCTGGCCGTCGATCCGCCTGACGGCGAGCGCCGGCCGCACGAGCGCGGAGCTCGACGACCTGTTGAAGGACTCCTTCGACGTGTGGAGCCTGGCCGGCGGCATCGTGCAACCGATCTTCAATGGCGGCCGCCTGCGCGCGCTGATCGACGCGGCCGACGCGGAGGCGCGCGCCGCGCTGGCGGACTACGGGCAACGCTCGCTGGTCGCCTTCGGCGAGGTCGAGACCGCGCTGTCGACCGAGGCGTGGATCACCGAGCGCGAGCGCGCGCTGCGCGAAGCCGCCGAGCAGGCCGAGGCCGCGCAGGACCTGGCCGAGCGCGAGTACGAGGCGGGGCGCACGTCGCTGCTCGCCGTGCTCGAGTCGCAACGCCGCGCGCTCTCCGCGCGCGCCGAACACATCACCGCGCGCCGCGAGCGCCTGGACAACCGCGTCGACCTCTTCCTCGCGCTCGGCGGCGGCTACGACGTCGGCGACGCCGACGACGACTCCCAGCCCCGATGACGGAACAACGAACGAACGCGGTCCGGCTCGTCCTGCAGGTGACGCTGCCGATCCTGATCCTGGCCGGCGGCTTCCTGGCGATGGTGCAGCTGGAGTCGATGAAGCCCGAGCCCGAGACCGTCGAGCCGGCGGTACCGGTGCCGCTCGTCGACGTCATCGAGGTCGCGCCGGGCGACGCGCGGCTCACCGTCGCCGCGCAGGGCAACGTGGTGCCCAGCGTCGACGCGAACCTCGTCGCGGAGGTGTCCGGGCGCCTGATCCACGTGTCGCCGAACCTGGTGAACGGCGGCTTCGTGGAAGAGGGCGAGGTGCTGGTGCGCATCGACGCGCGCGACTACGAGCTGGCGGTGGCGCAAGCGCGCCTGTCCGTCGCGCAGGCCGAGCGCCGCCTCGAGGAGGAGCGCGCCGACGCGCGGGTCGCCCGCGAGGAGTGGGACGCGCTGGGCAAGGGCGAGCCGTCGCCGCTGACCTTGCGCGAGCCGCAGGTCGCGGAGGCCGAGGCCAGCCTGGACGCCGCGCGCGCGTCGCTCGCGCGCGCCGAGCTGGACCTGGAGCGCACCGAGGTCCTGGCGCCCTTCCCCGCCCGCGTGAAGCAGAAGCGCGTCGCGCTGGGCGAGTACGTCGCGCGCGGCCAGACGCTCGCGACCGGCTACGGCATCGACACCGTCGACGTGCGCCTGCCGCTGCCCGACGACGAGCTGGCGTACCTCGAGCTGCCGCTGGCCTTCCAGGGCGGCGCGGTCGACGGGCCCGAGGTCACGCTGTGGACGAACTTCGCCGGCGAGCGCCGCGAGTGGACCGGTCGCATCGTGCGCACCGAGGGCGAGATCGACCCGCGCACGCGCATGGTCGTCGCCGTCGCGCAGGTCGACGACCCCTACGGCATCGGCGACGAGGCCGGGCGCGCGCCGCTGTCGGTCGGGCTGTTCGTGCACGCGGACCTCGCCGGCAAGACGCTGCACGACGTGATCGAGGTGCCGCGCACGGCGCTGCGCGACGGCGACGTCCTGTACACGGTCGACGCCGACTCGCGCCTGCACCTGCGGACCGCGCAGGTCGTGCGGCGCGGCGACGCGGTGGCGCACCTGGCGCCGACCTTGCCGGAGGGCGAGCGCGTCGTCGTCTCGCCGCTGGAGGTCGCGACCGAAGGCATGCGCGTGCGCGTGTCGGGCGACGCCGCGGACGAGCCGCTCGAGGACAGCGCGCCGGCCGAGGGCGACGCGATCCCCGTCGACGAAGGGCCGATCGAGACCGAACCGATGGGCCGGACCGCCGCGCCCGAGGACGACGACCAGCTGGCCGACGAGGGCGGCGCGCGTCGCTGACGCGCAGGAGCACGACGCGCCATGAAGGACTTCGTCGCCTGGTTCGCGAAGAACCCCGTCGCGGCCAACCTCGTGATGGTGATCCTCCTCGTCGGAGGCGGCCTCACCGCGATCGGCATCAAGATGGAGCTCTTCCCCGAGTTCTCCATGGACACGATCTCGGTCAGCGTCGCCTACCCCGGCGCCGCGCCCGAGGAGGTCGAGGAGTCGATCTGCGTGCGGATCGAGGAAGAGGTGCACAACCTCGACGGCGTCAAGAAGGTGACGTCGACGGCGAGCGAGAACTCGGGCACGGTGCTGATCGAGGTGCTGCCCGAGGCGGACGTGCGGGACGTGCTCGACGACGTGAAGACGCGCGTCGACGCGATCGAGACCTTCCCGGAGGACGCGGAGAAGCCGGTCATCCAGGAGCTCCTGATGCGCACGCAGGTGATCTTCGTCGCGATCCACGGGGACGCGGACGAGGGCAGCCTGAAGCGCCTCGGCGAGCGCGTGCGCGACGAGATCAACCAGCTCGACGGCATCAGCCAGGTGCAGCTCGCGTCGGCGCGGCCGTACGAGATCTCGATCGAGGTGTCCGAGGACGCGCTGCGCCGGCACGGCCTGACGTTCGACGACGTCGCGCGCGCCGTGCAGCAGGGCTCGATCGACCTGTCCGGCGGGTCGGTGCGCACCGACAGCGGCGAGGTCCTGCTGCGCACGAAGGGCCAGGCCTACGTCGGCGACGAGTTCGAGGACCTGACGCTGATCTCCGCGGTCGACGGGTCGCGGCTGCGCGTCGGAGACGTCGCGACGGTGGTCGACGGCTTCGCCGAGACCGACCAGTCCGCGCGCTTCAACGGCGAGCCCGCCGTGCTCGTGCAGGTCTACCGCGTCGGCGAGGAGAACGCGCTGGCGGTCTCGAACGGCGTGAAGCAGTACGTCGCGGACGCGCAGGCGAGGATGCCCGAGGGCATCACGCTGACGACCTGGGCCGACGCGGGCGTGTTCCTGGAGAGCCGCCTGGACCTGCTGCAACGCAACGGCCTGCAGGGCCTCGCGCTGGTGTTCCTGGTGCTGGCGCTGTTCCTGCGCTTCCGCCTGGCCTTCTGGGTGACGCTCGGCATCCCGATCTCGTTCATGGGCGCCGTGTGGGTCATGCCCGAGCTGGACCAGTCGGTGAACATGCTGACGTTGTTCGGCTTCATCCTGGTGCTGGGCATCGTCGTCGACGACGCGATCGTCGTCGGCGAGAGCATCTTCAGCCACCAGAAGGAAGGCGGCGTCAACGTCGAGTCGGCCATCAAGGGCGCGCAGCGCGTCGCCGTCCCCGTGACCTTCGCGGTGCTGACCACGATCGTCGCGTTCGTCCCGATGCTCGGCATCCCCGGGACGATGGGCAAGTTCTTCAAGGTGATCCCGATGGTCGTCATCCCGACCCTCGTGTTCTCCTGGGTCGAATCGAAGGTCGTGCTGCCCGCGCACCTGTCGCACAGCTCGAAGCGCATCGACCGCCTGTCCACCTACCCCCCCTTCTCGTGGTGGGTGGCGTTCCAGGGGCTGTTCGAGCGGGGCCTCGAGTGGTGGGCGAAGCACGTCTACCAGCCGTCGCTCGACTTCTGCCTGCGCTGGCGCTACGCGAGCCTGGCGGGCGGCGTCGCGGCGATCCTGGCGACCGTCGGCCTGGTGCTGGGCGGCTTCGTGCGCTGGGAGTTCTTCGAGCAGATCGAGGGCGACATCGTCTCGGCGCAACTCACGATGCCGCTGGGCACCAGCGCGTCGGTGACCGAGCGCGCGATCCGGCGGATCGAGGACGCGGCGAGCGAGCTGAAGCGCGAGCTCGACGGCGAGACGCCCGAGGGCGCGCCGACGGTCGTGAAGAACTACCAGACGTCGATCGGCGAGCAGCCCTACCGCGAGCAGCAGTCGAACCGCGGCATCGCGGGCGGCGGCGGCTTCTCGGCCGCGCACCTGGGCGAGGTCACCATGGAGCTGATCGGCGCCGAGTACCGCACGGTCGGCGCGGAGGCGATCGCGAACCGCTGGCGCGAGCTGACCGGGCCGATCCCCGGCGCCGTGGAGCTCGTCTTCAGCTCCGACGTGATGAGCGCCGGCGACGCGATCAACATCCAGTTCGCCGGCCGCGACGTCGAGGAGCTGCGCGGCGTGGCCGAGGGCTTCAAGGCGCAACTCGCGACCTACGACGGCGTCTACGACATCACCGACTCGTTCCGCGGCGGCAAGCAGGAGCTGCGGCTGGCGCTGCTGCCGTCCGCCGAAGCGCTCGGCATCACGCTGTCCGACCTCGCCCGCCAGGTGCGCCAGGGTTTCTACGGCGAGGAGGCGCAGCGCATCCAGCGCGGCAAGGACGACGTCAAGGTGATGGTGCGCTACCCCGAGCACGCGCGGTCCAGCCTGCACGGCCTGGAGACGATGCGCGTGCGCACGCCGTCCGGCGACGAGGTGCCGTTCAGCAGCGTGGCGACGGCGACGCTGGAGCGCGGCTACGCGACGATCCAGCGCACCGACCGCCGACGCACCGTGACGGTCAAGGCGAACGTCGACGAGGAGCGCGCCAGCGCGAACGACATCCTGGAGGACGCGCTCGGCGCGCCCATGGCCGAGCTGCTGGCCGCGCACCCCGGCGTGACCTTCTCGAAGGAAGGCGAGAACCGCGAGGAGGCCGAGACGATCCAGAGCATGCAGCTCATGGCGCTGCTGGCGATGTTCGCGATCTACGCGCTGATGGCCGTGCCGTTCAAGAGCTACGTGCAGCCGATCATCGTCATGCTCGCGATCCCCTTCGGCATGATCGGCGCGATCCTCGGGCACCTCGTGATGGGCT
>JAUHYB010000253.1 GCA_030426745.1 bacterium | reverse complement strand
GAGCCGATCGTGAGCTTGATGCGCTCGGCGGTCTGCTCGCCGATGAGCAGGTTGTGGTGGCGGCGCAGGTGCTGGACGATCGCCTCGTCCATGTCGTCGCCCGCGACGCGCAGCGAGGTCGACACGACCGCGCCGGCCAGCGACAGCACCGCGACCTCCGTCGTGCCGCCGCCGATGTCGACGATGAGCGAACCGCGCGCCTCGGTGACGGGCAGCTCGCACCCGATACCGGCCGCCATCGGTTCGTCGATCAGGTACACGCGGCGCGCGCCGGCGCGCTCGGCGGAGTGGATGACGGCGCGGCGCTCGACGGCGGTGATGCCGACCGGGACGGCGATCACGACCTGCGGCTTCACCCAGTGGCGCCCCTCGTGCACCTTCGTGATGAAGTAGCGCATCATCTTCTCCGTCACGTCGAAGTCGGCGATCACGCCGTGCTTCAAGGGACGGATGGCCTCGATCGAGCCGGGCGTCTTGCCCAGCATCGCCTTCGCCGTGTTGCCGACGGCCATGCCGTCGAGCAGGACCTCGCCCGTCTCCTTCTTCACGGCCACCACGCTGGGCTCGTTCAGGATGATGCCGCGCCCGCGGACGCAGACGAGGGTGTTGGCCGTCCCGAGGTCGATTCCCATGTCGACCGAGAAGCGGCCCAACGCCCATTCCAGGGGCTTGAAAGGGTTGGCCATGGGGAGGTGTTCGCGACCGCGGGACTGGTCCGGTTCCAGGGGCCGCGACGCGCGCTCCCCCTCGCGACCCGCGGGCGCGTGGTTCGGAGTCTACCGGTCCGAAGGGCCGGTTCCAACGCGCGAACGCGGTCGATGTGCCCGTGGCTGCGCGGGATCCGGCGAACCCGCACGACTTCGGGCGCGGCGGTCGCGGCGCGCGGCGAGCGATCCTCGCGCGCGTCGGTCGCGCGGCTCGTCGCGGTGCGTCGGTCGCGCGGCTCGTCGCGGTGAGGACGCGGCGACGGCGGCGATCGTCCGACGCGGTCGCCGTCGTCGCCGTCGTCGCCGTCGTCGCCGCGGTCGGAGCCGGGCGTGCCGCCGGAACGCGGCGAGGGCCGCCCCCTCGTCGGGAGCGGCCCTCGCGCAGCGCGTGGTCCTGGGCGAACGGGCGGGCGATCTACTCGCTGGGCGCCTCGTACTGGCCCTTGAACAGGAGACCCTCACCGTAGCGCGTGCCGCGGTAGTGGTCGGTGAGCAGGAAGGCGGCGAGCAACACCAGGCCGGTGATGATCGCGATGCCGTCGTCGATGCCGAGTCCCTTGGACTCCTCGACGACCTCGACCTCGGCGTCCGCGGGGGCGGCGCGACGGCCGGACCCGGCGCTCTTGCGCGAGGTCGCCTTGGTCGAACGTCCACCGCCGGAGCGGGAGGAGGCTTTCTTGCGGCTGCGTGCCATGGGAGCGTTCCTCTCTTGCGGGGACTAGAGGCGGGTGGCGGCTTTGTCGCCCTGACCGATGCGCTTGCCGTCGACCGGCTGCGTCACGATCGCCGTGCAGGTGTTCTCGCGCACGTTCTCGACGCGGACGCGGCCCTTGTAGTCGGCGCCGCTGTAGATGTCGAAGGTGAAGCCGCGCTTGACGTTGTCGGCCGAGCCCTTGTTGATCGCGACGAGGCCGGGCTCGACGTCGTAGAGGGCTTCGATCACGACGCCGTTGATCAGCGGCATGCCGACGATCGAGGCGGCGTCGACGCCGGTGACGTCGATGATCGTCTGCAGCTCGGTCTCCTTCTGCGAGAGCTCGTTGCGCAGGGCGACGAGGTTCTCGTTCTTGCCGGCGAGCTGGCTCTTCAGCGACGCGATCTCGGCGCGGAGGTCGGCGGCGACCGTCTCGGCGGCCTGCTTGGCGGCGAGCGCCTCGCCGGCTTCCTGCTCGGCGGCGTTCTTCGCCTCGACGGCGGCGAGGTGCGCGTTCGTCGCGTCGTCACGGCTGGAGTTCGCGGTGTCGACGGAGTTCGACAGGCGCTCCATCGTCGTGCGGACTTCGCTGTGCTGGCGCTCGAGCTCGGCGACCTCGTTCTGCAGGCGGTCGCGGTCGTTGGTCCGCTCGGCGAGCTGGTTGTTCAGGCGATCGGAGAGCGCGACGGCTTCGCTGCGCGCGGTCTCGGCCGCGGACTTCTCGCCCTCCAGGCGCTCGACTTCGGCGGCGTGCTCGTTGTTCGCGGTCTCGAGCTGTTGCTTGAAGCTGTCGGCGCTGGACAGCGCCATCGCGGCCCAGGAGAGGAAGAGGGCCGCCAGGAACAGGTTGAGAACGCTGAAGATCCGTCCGATGGGGCTCATGTTCTGAGGGGTGTGGGAGGGGATGCGGGGATGGGGTGGCGCGCCGACCCGCTGGGACTTCGACGGGACCGCGAGGTGCGGGCCGCGTGGTGCGGGCCGCGCGGAGGGACCGCACCGAAGACGTTCGCGGACGGGTGGTCCAGGACGTGAGACGGGGTGCGCCGCGTGTCCGTCCCTCCGTGGATGGGGTCCCCCGATCGGGGGAGACCGGGCTGGAGCGACGGGCGGTGCTTGAGGGGATGGAGCGAGAGAGTCCGGCCCCGCGGGACCGTCCCCCATTCGAGGGCGCGAGTCTAGGTAGGGCCGGAGGGGCTGTCAAGCGAGGCGGGACGGCCTCGAACGGCCGCTCTAACCCCCTGTTCGCAGCGAGTTACGCTTTCGCGCGCGGAGGACCGCGAGGATCGCGAGCGGCAGCAGGCAGGCCCCGTAGCGCCACCAGCGGTGGGTCCGCGCGAAGGGCGGAACGGCGGCCCGATCGACCGGGACGGGCACGTCGAGCGCCAGCGTGCCGCGCACCAGCCGGTCCTCGCCGTCGACCACGAGGCGGGCCAGCTCGCGCCCGGCGGCGTCGTAGGCCGCCGACACGCCGCCGTTCGTCGCGCGCACGATCGCGCGGCCGCTCATCACGGCGGCGAGGCGGCTGAACGCCAGCATCTGGTCGTACTCCTGCGAGCGCTGGAACCACGCCTCGTTCGAGACGACGACGTGCAGGTCGACCGGCTCGCGCGCGACCGGATCCAGGTAGACGTCGACGAAGGCGTTGTCGAAGCAGGCCGTCGCGGACAGCGCGTACGCCTCGCCCGCGCGCGTGACGAGCGGCAGCACGCTGGTCTCCTCCCCCGCCAGGAAGTCGGGGACGTAGCCCGCGAGGTGGTGGATCACGTCGCGCACGAACTGGAAGCGCTCGGCGCCCAGCATCGTCTCGCCGCCGGGCGCGAGGTGTTGCTTCTCGCTGACGCCGACGAGCTCGCCCTCGTGCGACCACAGCGCGATCGTGTTCTGGCGGCGCAGCGCGCCGTCCGCCTCGACGTGGCGCTCGGCGCCGGTCAGGAAGGCGGTGCCCGGCGGCAACACCTGGCGGAACAGCACGAGGTCGACGCGCATCGCGAGGTCGCGCTGGAACAGGTCGTACCAGGCGGCGAGCGGCTCGTCGCCGAGGCGCACCCAGGGCGCGACGTACACGTCGTGCGCGCCGCCCCCCGCCGCGGCGTCGGCGACGCGCTGCGCGAAGCCGGGCTCGATCAGCGGAACGCCCAGCATCGTCTCGCCCCAGCACACCAGGTCGGGCTGCGCGTTCCCCGCGCGCGCCTCCGCGGCGAGGCCCTCGGCGGTCAGGCGCACCTGGTCGCGGAACAGCTCCTCCGAGGTGCCGGCGGACTGCTTGCGCGCCTGCTCGAAGCCCGGCTGCACCAGGAAGAGGCGCGGGCCGGTGCGCGTCTCGGGCGCGGGCACGACGCGCGCCAGCACCGGCGCGAGCGCGAGCGGCAGCAGCCCGGCCGCGACGCCCCACGCGCCCCAACGCGGTCGCAGGATGCCGCGCCGCCCCAGCGCGATCCCC
This sequence comes from bacterium, assembly GCA_030426745.1. GTDB lineage: Bacteria > Planctomycetota > UBA1135 > UBA1135 > JACKHV01. The sequence goes on along the minus strand of JAUHYB010000253.1, from coordinate 1,306 downwards.
GCCAGCGCGCCCGCGGCCGCGACGCCGCAGAAGCCGAGCCCCACCACGCCCCACACCCGCGCGCTGCCGAGCACGTCCGGCACGCCCTGGAAGTAGTGGCCGGCGCGCAGCCACCCCATGCCGAAGGGCGGCGGAACGACGGCGCGCAGCGTCTCCGCGCCGATCCAGCCGAGTCCCGCGGCGAGGCCCAGCGGCAGCGCGGTCGCGAGGCGCCGCACGAGCACCGCGCCGAGCAGGCCGTAGGCGCCCGCCCCCAGGAAGATGTACGGCAGCGTCGGCCAGAAGACGTAGCCGATCCAGGTCAGCTGCAGGCCCAGCGCGACCGACCCGACGAGCCACTCGACGCGCTTCGCCCGCGCGCCGGGCCGCGCCCAGGTCGCCGCGAGCAGCGCGAAGCCGAAGAGGCCGAGCGCGCTGCCGCCGGTCGTCACCACGCCGGGGCCGCCCAGGAGGTAGATCCCCCACCCCGCGGCCAGCCAGGCGACGCGCGCGTAGGGGTCGAGCGGGCGGGTCCCGTCCGCGGCGCCGTCCGCGGAGCGGTCCGCGGGCCGCTCGGCGGGCGCCGGCGACGCGCCGCCGGTGGACATATTAACGTCCGCCGCCGAGGCGCCCCCCGTCGTCGCGCGCCCCCCGCTCGTGCTCTCCGGCGCCATCGCGGCTCAGCCCAGCGGGCGCAGGTCGACGAGCTGGCCGGTCTCGAGCGTCTCGCCGGCGGGCACGATCGCGAGCGCCTCGGCGCGCGACAGCCCGACGAGGTCCCCCGAGCCTTTCCAGCGCACGGGGCGCGCGCCGGGCACGCCGTCGGCGCCGGCGGGCTCGACGACGACGGGCAGGTTCTGCTGGCGGTCGATCGCGCGCGGGGGGTCGCCCATCCAGCGCGCGCGCAGGACGCGCGGCGCCCACTCGGCCTCCTCCGCGCCGCCGAGCTTCGCGAGCGCCGGCCGCACGAACACCTCGTGGCCGACCAGGCACGACACCGGGTTGCCGGGCAGGCCGAAGACCAGCGCGTCGCCCTTCGCGCCGAACCACAGCGGCTTGCCGGGCTTGATCGAGACCTTGTGGAAGACCTCCTCGACGCCGCAGTCGGCGAGCGCCGCGCCGACGAAGTCGTAGGCCCCCATCGACACGCCGCCGGTCGAGATCAGCACGTCGCCCTTCTCGAGCGCCGCGGCGAAGGCCTCGCGCAACGACAGCGGGTCGTCGGCGACGACGCCGGCCACGCGCACCTCCGCGCCGGCGGCGCGCGCCATCGCAGCGAGGTGCAACGTGTTGCTCTCGCGGATCTGACCCGGCCCGGGGCGCTCGG
>JAUHYB010000252.1 GCA_030426745.1 bacterium | reverse complement strand
CGAAGCGCCACGGCCTGCGCACCGTCGGCACGTTCATCATCGGCCTGCCCGAGGAGACCGAGGACAGCCTGGCGGCGACGCTGGACCTGGCGATCGCGCTGGACATGGACTTCCTGTCGCTGAACGTCGCGGTGCCGCGCTTCGGCACGCCGTTCCGCGCGCGCGCGATCGAGCTGGGCCTCGCGAACGAGCACGAGCTGGTGATGGACCAGGGCGGCGAGGACGCGTTCCTGCCGACGCAGACGATGGACCGCGTCCGCATGCTGGAGCTGAAGAAGCGCATGGTGCGCCGCTTCTACCTGCGGCCCGGGTACCTGTTGCGCCGGCTGGCGAGCGTGCGGACCTGGCACGAGTTGAAGGGCCAGGTCCGCGAAGGCGTCGCGCTCCTGTCGCGCAACCTGTGACGCGTCACTCGGCGCGCAGCGCGCGAACGGCGGCGTCGAGCACCGCGTCGGAGCTCGTGACGAAGTCGGCCGGCTGCGCGAGGACCTCGACGTCCGGCGCCACGCCGACGCCGTCGTAGCGCGCGCCGTTCGGCCGGAACGACGCCATCGTCGACAGGCGCACTTCCAGGCCGCTGTGCGCCAGGCGGTGCCCCCGCGACCGCCCGCTGCCGCCGCCCGACGCGCGGCCGACCAGCGTCACGCGCGGCAGCTCGACCAGCGCGCCCAGGAAGACGTCCGTGGCGCTGAAGCAGTCCTCGTCCACCAGCACGGCGACGCGGCCGGGGAAGCGCGCGGCGGCCGGCGCCGCGTCGATCACGAACCAGTGCAGCTCCGAGAACTCGCCGCGCGACGGCGCCCGGTCCGGGCGGAAGGTCGCGGACGCCGACGCGATCGCCGCGCGCTGCGCCGCGCTCCACCCGTCCCAGCCGGCAGGGAACAGGAAGCGGTCCGCGAGGTAGCCGCCCTCCCGCTCGGGCTCATCGCCCTCGGCCAGGCGGTACGCGCCGACGTTGGCCACCAGCGCGGGCCGCGCGTCGTCCAGGAGGCGCGGCGCGATCGCGCGCAACACGTCGCGCGTGCCGCCGCCGTTGTCGCGCACGTCGATGACCCACGCGTCGGCGTCGAGCGCCGCGTCCATGCGCTGCTCCAGGTCGGCCAGGAAGCGCGGATCGTCGTCCATGCGCGCGACGCGCAGGTAGGCGACGCGCTCGCCGTTCGCGTCCGTTCGCGGCGCCACGCCTGCATCTATCCGCGGCGTCTCGCCGGCGTCCATCCGCGGCGCTGCGCCGACGCGCGGCCACGCGCCGAAGTTCGGCTTACGAGTCGAGACGCGCAGCTCGCGCTCGATCCGTTCGCCGGCGTCGTTCGCCAGCGTGACCGTCAGCGTGTCCGTGCGCGGCAGGTCCAGCTCGGCGCGCAGCCAGCCCAGGTAGCGCAGGTTGCGCTCGCCGCGCCGACGCACCGTGTGCGCCGCCCCGCGCGCCTCGACGGACGCGGCGACGTCGATCCAGCGCTCCAGCGGCACGCCGTCGATCGCGACCACGAACGGGTGGTCCGCGTCGAGCAACGCGCTGCGGTCCGGCAGGTACGCGACGGCGCCGCCCTGCGCGCCCTCGACCAGGAACGGCGCGTACTCCGCCGGCAGCGCGCGCGTCAACCCGCCGCCGACGCGCGCGTGCCCGTCGCCGAAGCGCGCCATCAGCTTGCGCAGGGTCACGTCGAACTCCGGCAACGACACGCGCTCGTTCATGCCGACGCGCGCCGCGTCGAACACCGCCGCGACGTCGACGCCGGTCAGGTCGCGGTAGCTGAAGCGATGGCGCACCAGCCACTCGAGCTGGTCCAGGTCCGCCCGCGCCTCGTCGCGCGAGATCGACGGCGCGTCGGCCCAGTCGGGCAACACCAGTGGGCGCGCCAGGTCCGCGTCCTCCGGCCGGAAGTCCGTCGCGTGGTCGCGCTCGACGCGCTCGACGCGCGCCGCGCCGTGCAGCTCGTCCAGCGCGCCGCCGAGCACCGGCAGGCCGACGTCGTCCGCGTTGCGGTGTTCCCACACGCTGCGCCGGTTCGCCTCGGTCATCGGCGCCGCGTCGATCGTCACGCGCGCGCCGCCGTCCTCGCGCAGCACCAGCGACACCGCGCCGCCGGGCTCGTGCCCCAGCTCCCACAGGACCTGCACGAGGTCCTCGCAGAAGCGCTTCCGCCACCGCCGCCCGTGCCGCTGCTTGCAGTGCTCGACGAGCGTCGCCGCGTCGAAGCCGTCCAGCTCGAGCAGCGCGTACCACGTCCCGTCGTAGCGCACGCGCGGCTCGTCGCCGTTCCACTCGACGGCGGTGAACGGCGAGCGCTTCGGGATCCAGTCGTCGTCGGCGACGCCGATCGCCTCGGCGCCCATCAGCAGCAGCGGGCCGGGAGCCAGGAAGGGGGCGGCGGCCACGCACAGCGTGGCGGCGGTGATCGAGCTGAGGACGGTGTGGCGCATGGCGGACCTCGGGGGTTCGTGACGACGTTCGTGAGCGCGCGGCGTCGACCGCGTTCCCCCTGCGGACCCCCGGCCCGTCGCGGCGGCGGGCGGAAACTCGGGGAATTCGTCCGCCGCCGCCGGCCGCGCGGTGTCGGCTAGGATGAGGACGCGCGATGGGCGAGATCTCCGACGAACAACTGTGGTCCTGGGTCGATCGCGACGCGCCCGAGCTGGACCGGCACCTCGCCGCGCACCCCGAGGACGCCCCGCGCGTCGCCGACCTGCGCGCCGCCATGGGCCGCGTCGCGACGGCGTCCGCGCGACCCGCGCCGCCCGACCGCATCGGCGACTTCCGGATCGTGCGGCGCCTGGGCGAGGGCGGCATGGGGGTCGTCTTCGAGGCGCGCCAGCCCGAGCCGGACCGCGCGGTCGCCCTGAAGGTGCTGCGCCCCTTGACCAGCGACGAGCGCGCGCTGCGCTGGTTCCGCCGCGAAGCCGGCGCGCTGGCGAAGCTGTCGCACCCGGCGATCGCGACCGTCTACGCCGCGGGTTCGACGGCGCTGGACGAGCACTGGATCGCGATGGAGCTGGTGCCCGGCGACCCGCTGCACGTGCACCTGCAACACGCGGACGCGCCGACGCGCTGGAAGGTCGCGTACGCCGCGGAGGTCTGCGACGCGCTCGAGCACGCGCACGCGCGCGGCGTGCTGCACCGCGACCTGAAGCCGTCGAATCTGATGGTGACGCCGGAGGGGCGCGCGAAGGTGCTCGACTTCGGCCTGGCGCGGCTCGCCGGGACGGACCGCTCGCTGCATTCGGTGTCGGCGGCGGGCAGCGGCCTGGTCGGCACCCTGCCGTACATGAGCCCCGAGCAGCTCGGCGGCGACGCGGACCGCCTGGACGCGCGCAGCGACGTCTACTCGATGGGCGTCGTGCTGTACGAGATGCTGACGGGGCGCCTGCCGCACGAGGTCGCCGACGCGCCGATCGGGCGCGCCGTGCGCGCGGTGCTGGACGACGACGTCGCGCCGCCGTCGCGGTACGACAAGCGCCTGCGCGGCGACCTGGACGCGGTGCTGCTGAAGGCGCTCGCGAAGTCGCCGCGCAAGCGGTACCGGTCCGCCGCGGACTTCGCGGACGACTTGCGGCGGCACCTGGACGGCCGCGCGGTGCGCGCGCGGCGCCTGCGGCCCGGGTATCGCGTCCGGCGGTTCCTGTGGCGCCGCCGCGCGGCCCTCGCGCTGCTCCTGTTCGCCGCGGCGCTCGCCGTCCCCGTCGCGCGCTTCGTGCAACCCTTCTCGTGGGAGTGGGGCCGGCTGTACGGGTCGGACCTGCTGCCGGAAGCGGTGCCCTACGACGACCTGCGCTGGCGCGCGCACCGGGCGCAGGTCCTGGTCGACGGCGAGTGGTACGAGCTGCGCGCGATCGACGGCGTGAACACCGGCCTGATCATCGAGTACGCGAAGCAGACGGCCGGCGACAGCTGGTGCAAGCGGTTCAGCGAGGACCTGCCGACGGTGCTGATGGGTCTCGGCGAGCGCGCGCTGTGGTCCGCGGAGCTCGAGCTCGCCGACCTCGAGACCGGCGCGGTCACGCGCGTGTCGCGCCGCCTGGACCGCGACGCGCGGAACCGCATCCGCGACGGTCGCAACCGCGCGCCCTTCGCCGGCGCGCGCGTCACGGACGGCGCGCTGGAGGTCCGCGTCGACGACGAGTGGATCCGCCCGACCCGCATCGCGGGCGCGGACCTCGACGCGTGGACCGCCGCCGCCGCCGCGCTGGACGCGCCCTGGCCGGACGCGCTGCGCACGGGGTTCCACGACCTGTGCGTCGAGGCGACCGGCGACAGCCCGGGCGAAGTCGTCGCCGTATCGACCGCGGACGGCGCGCGCGAGGTCGCGCTGCGCGACGACGACGCGTTCCACGCGACCGTGCGCGCGGCGCTGGCCGACCGGGAGCCGCGTCGATGAGGAGCGCCGGCCGCCTGCGCGAGTTGTACGGCGACGCGCTCGCCCGCTTCGCGTGGGGCTACCTGCGCGACGAGTCCGCCGCCGAGGACATCGTGCAGGACGTGTTCGTGCGCGCGATCGAGCAGGACGTCGACGCGCGCGACGCCCGCGCGTGGCTGTACCGGGCGGTGCGCAACCTGTGCCTGAACCGCCTGCGCGACGGCGCGCGGCGCGGCGAGGGGCGGCTGGTGACGGCCTTCGACGCGGCCGACCCGCGCACGGGGGCGCTGACGCGGCTGATCGGCGCCGAGCGCGGCGACGCGGTGAACGAGTGGCTCGCGCGCCTGTCCAGCGAGCACCAGGAGGTGCTGCGGCTGCGCTACGCCGAGGACCTGTCGCGCGCGGACATCGCCGCCGTGCTCGAGATCCCGCCCAGCCTGGTCAAGACGCGGTTGTACGAGGGCGTGCGGCGCCTGCGGGCGATCGCGGGCGAATGACGGGGCGGCGGGCCGGGCCCGTCCCCCCGTGCGTGGGGTCCGGTCGGGGGGCCCCATGCGTGGGGTTCCGTCCGTGGGTGCCCCCGCGTTCGGTGCTTCCGCCGATCGGTGCCCCGCTGGCGGGCGCGCCGGATTTCCCGCACTTGCGGGGTGGACGCCGCGGCCCGCCGCATATAGTTTGGAGTCCAACATGAGCGCCTCGAGCAACGACCCCACCGGCCGCGACGGCCCGAGCGACGAGACCGCCGACCGCAGCCGCCGCATCGCGGACGCGCTGGCCCGCATCGACGCCGTCGTGCGGCGCCGCGAGCTGGAGGA
>JAUHYB010000011.1 GCA_030426745.1 bacterium | reverse complement strand
GGGTTAGCGAGCAGCGGCGGCCGTGAGGCCGCCGCTGCTCGCTAACCCGACGATTCTGCACCCGGCACGGTACCTTCGGGCACTCGCGGTCAACGCTCGTCGAAGCGGATCACCGACACGTCGTCGCTGAACGCGTTCGCCGTGACGACCTCGGGCCGCCCGTCGCCGTCCGCGTCGCCGATCCACAGCCCCAGCGACCCGGTCCCCGCGCCCAGGTCGCACGCGCGCGTGAGCGGCGCGTCGCCCGCCGTGCCCAGCCACAGGTTCAGGTGGTGGTTGTTCTGCGCACTCACGACCACGTCGTCGCGGCCGTCGCCGTCGAGGTCGCGCGCCGCGATCGCGTACGGCCGCAAGCCTGTCTCCCGCGCCTGGACGACGCCGCCGTCGAAGGGCGCCGGCCACGCGAGCACGACGCCCGGCCCGTCGTCGTCGCGCGGCTTGGCCAGCACGCAGAGGTCCGTGTCGCCGTCGCCGTCGACGTCCGCCGCCGCGAGGTCGAGCGGGATGCCGTGCACGTCGAGGCGCGTCGCCTCCGACCACAGCCCCAGCTTCTGCGCGTACACGATCACGCGCAGCCGGTCGCCGGTCGCGCGGCACGCGATCGCGACGTGCGCGTCGTCGTTCGTTCCCCATGCGGCGAGCGCGACCGGCGCGACGTCGAACACGAATTCTCCCAGCACCGCGCCGTCCGCGTCCAGGCGGTGCACGCGGTGCGCGTCGCCGTCGGCGATCCACCACTCGCCGGTGACGCCGATCCGCGAGCGCTTCGCCGTCACGAAGGCGAGGTCCGTCGCCGACGCGCCGACCTCGGCCACGCGCTCGATGCGTCCGCCCGCGTAGCGGTTCAGCACGCCGCACGGCGAGCCGTCCGCGCGCCGCCCCGCCGTCGTCCACCACAGCTCCGCCGCGCCGTCGCGGTCGGCGTCGACCGCGTGGGGGTGGTCGGCCCCGTCGCCCGCGGCGAGCGCTTCGCCGCGCGCCGCACCGGTCGCGGCGTCGTGGAAGCGCAGCTCGCCCGACAGCGCCGCCAGCACCGCGTACTCGAACCCGCGCGCCGCGTCGAACACGCCGCCCGTCACCGCGTGCGGCCCGCGCGCCGTCGGCACGCGCCGGTCGACGCGCCACCGCGGTCCCGCGGCGTCCGGCTCGTCCTCGCCCGGGTCCCCGAACACCACGCCGACGCGGTGCGCGTCGCGGTTCGCGATCGCGACCTCGCGCGCGCCGTCGCCGTTCCAGTCGCCGACCGAGAGGTCCCACGGCGTTTGGCCCGAGTAGGTCGAGCGCGCCGGCTCGTCCGCGTCGCCCGCGTACGCCATCACCTGCAAGCGGTAGAACGGCAGCACGACCAAGTCGTCGGGCGCGCCGTCCGCGCCGCGCAGCACCTCGAGGCGCAGCGGGATGTCGCCCGTGCGCCGCGTGTCGACGATCGCGTCCTTTGCGCCCAGGTCCAGCGTCCACAGCGCGTGGTCGCCGCCCGCGACGAGCGCGCGGATGGCGCCGCCGCCACCCGGATCGAAGAACGCGACGTCGCGCGGGATGCCGGGCAGCGCGATCGTCCGCTCGCGCGAGACGAACGGGCCGTCGCAGCGGTGCACGCGCGCCTCGTGCGCGGTGCGGTCCAGCACGACCAGCCGCGCGCCGTCGGGCGACAGCGCGACCGCGCTGGCTTGCGCGGAGTAGCCGGTCTCGGTGATCAACTCGTCCGCGCCGTCCCAGCGATGCAGCAGCCCTTCGCTGTCCACGCAGAACGCAGTCGGCGCGTCGTCACCGGCGAGCGTCCCGACCGCGATCGCGCGCGGCGCGTGTCGCAGCTCGACGCGCGCGACGAGGGCCGGCCCGTCCGGCGCGCGCGCGTCGATCAGCGCCAGGCTCGGCCGCGATCGCGACGCGACGAGCACCAGGTCGCGGTCCGCGCCGGCGAACGCGCGCGGCCCCAGCGCGTAGTCGCCGATCGCCAGCTCGCGGCGCGGCGGCGCCAGGTCCCACGCGCTGGGCGCGCGGTCCCACACGGTCAACGTGCCCGGCTCGCGCGACACCGCGACCAGCTCCGCGCGACCGTCGCGGTCGAGGTCGCGCAGCAGCACGCCCTCGGGCTTGCCGGTGACCGGCAACTCGAGGCGCGCGCGCGGCGCGGGCGGGGGAGCGGCCGCGCCGGCGTCCCCGGACCGACGCTCGGCCGGCCGCGACGCGACCGCCCGTTCCGCCGGCGCGCCGCCGGGCGCCGCGCTCTCGGCGGTGATCGCCGCCGTCGCCGACGCCGGTGCGGGATCGCTCTCCCCGGGCGCGCGCTCGCCGCACGCGAGCAGCGGGGTCAGGGCCAGCGGGATCGAGATCGCGGCGCAGGAGGCCGCCCGGACGGCCTTCGCGGGGCTGTTCATCGCGCCATTCTGAATTCGCGCACCTGGAACGGCAACTGCATGCGGACGATGGGGATACGCTCTCCCGCCGACTCCGCGGCGGCCCCTCGACCCCTCGATGCAACGCTCCACCCTCCTCCTGCTCCTCGTCGCCGGCGCGCTGGCGATCGGCCTGTTCGTGGCGCTCCAGCTGGGCGGCGGCGGCGGCGGCGACGCGCCGCGCGTCGTGCTGCAGGGCGACGGTACGGTCCGGGTCGACGACGCGGCGGACGCGGCGCCCTCCGGTTCCGGTCTGGACGCGCGCGTCGCCGAACAGGACGAGCTCGCGCTGCCGCCCGAGGACGCGCCGCCGACGGTCTACGCCGACACGCTGCAGGTCTTCCTGGACCTCGTGCGCCCCGCGGGCCAGCTGCACGCCGAGGGCCAGCAAGCGATGGGCAGCGGCGCGCACGCCGAGCTGATCGGCGGTCTGTGGACGTCGGCGCGCGCGGGCGTGCGCGGGTCGGTGCGCTTCGTGTCCGGCGCGAACGAAGGCCGCGTGCTGGAGTGCGACGCGGGCGGGCGCTTCGGCGCGAACGACCTGTACCCCGGCATCTCCGTCGTCGAGATCACCGGCCCGGGCGTGCCCGGGTCGCTGCGCGAGGTGCTCCTGCGCAACGGGCGCGAGGCGCGCCTCAACATCGGCTACGGGCGGCTGTCGACGGTGAACGGCGAGGTCGTCGACCAGCGCGGCGACCCGGTGGTCGGCGCGACCGTGCGCTTCGACGGCGTGCCGATCGAGACGGACGTCGACGGGCGCTTCACGCTGCAGGGCCTCGCGGGCAGCCACGGCGACATGGTGGTCACGGTGGAGAAGGAGGGCTTCGTCCCGCTGCGCACCAAGACCAGCCTGATGTCCGGCTCGACCGTGCCGTTCGGGCAGCACCGCTTCGTGCTGCAGGACCCGGGCTCGCTGGAGGTCTACATCGCCGAGCGCATCGGCGCGGCGGGCACGGCCCAGCTCTACCTGATGCCCGCGAACGCGATGCGCGGAACGGGCGACTTCGCGTGGCACCGGCTGAACCCGGTGACCGTGCAGCCCGGCTCGACGACCGTGATCGAGGGCCTGCCGCCGATGGAGGTGCGCGCGCTCCTGTTCCACGCCGGCGCGGTGTCGAAGCCGCGCGTCGCGACGGCGGTCGTGCGCGCCGGCAAGGCGACGGCGATGACCATCCACCTGGAACCCGCGCCGATGATCGCGGGCAAGGTCACGCACGACGGCGCTCCCGTCGCGCGTGCCGTCGTGCGGCTCGAGGCGCCGGACCGCTCGCAGGCGGTGCTGAACTACCTGGGCGAGTCGGCGTCCTACCTGGAGACGCAGGTCGTCTCGACGCTGCCGCCGGGATCGCAGGCGGTGAAGACCGACGACCTGGGCAACTTCCGCATCGGGTGGTTCGGCGACACCGACCGGCCGCGCTACCTGACGGCGACCAGCTTCGACGGGAAGCTGTGGGCGGGCCGCGTGGTGCAGCCCGGGACGCGCGAGGTGTCGATCGCGCTCGAGCCCGCGCGCCACGGCGACCGCACGCTGGAGATCGCGCTGGCCGACCGCGAGCTGCCGCTGATGGTCGACGTGCAGATCGACGGCGCGCCGCAGGACCCGCGCGTGGTGCACCCGAACGAGCAGTTGCGCGTGCACGGCTTGATGGAAGGCGACTGGCGCCTGTCCGTGCGGTGGAAGCGCGAGTGGTTGGTGGACCAGCGCTCGATCCGCGTGCAGGACGGCGCGGAGGTCTGGCTGGACCTGCCGGGGCTCGGCGAGCCCGTCGAGCAGGAGTAGGGGAAGGCCGCCGTCGCGCGGCGTTCGCCCCTTCGGGGCGGTTCCCGCGCGGCGCGCGTTCCGTGTAGACTCCCGGGCTCGACCCCCCTCACCAGGGTCCCGCCCGGGACCCCGCGCCGCAGCCCCGAACCGAGCTCCCCCCGTTGCCCACGCTCCGCCTCGACGGTCGTTCGTTGACCCTCGCCGACCTCGCGCCGCTCGCCGCCGGCGGCGACGTCTCCCTGTCCGTCACCAAGGACGCGAAGGCGGCGGTGCGCCGCGCGCGCGCGCTGGTCGAGTCGCACGTCGCCGCGGGTGACGTCGTCTACGGCCTCACGACCGGCTTCGGCAAGCTGAAGAGCGTCGCGATCGCGACCGAGGACCTCGAGACGCTGCAGCGCAACCTGGTGCTGTCGCACTGCTGCGGCGTCGGCGATCCGATGCTGGACGATGAGGTGCGGATCGCGCAGGTGCTGCGCCTGAACGGCCTGGTGCGCGGGCACTCCGGCGTGCGCGTCGAGCTGGTCGACGCGCTCGTGCGCCTGTTCAACAAGGGCTTCGTGCCGGTCGTGCCGCAACAGGGTTCGGTCGGCGCGTCGGGTGACCTGGCGCCGCTGTCGACGATGGCCGCCGCGTACATGGGCCACGGCAAGGCGCGCGTGGGCGGGCGGACGAAGACGGCGAAGGCCGCGCTGAAGGCGGTCGAGGAGGCGCCGATCACGCTGCAGGCGAAGGAAGGCCTGGCGCTGATCAACGGCACCGAGATCATGAAGGCGGTCGGCGTGCGCTCGTACGCCCGCGCCGTGAACCTGTCGAAGGCCGCGGACGTGATCGCGGCGCTGTCGATCGAGGCGCTGCTGGGGTCGGTCAAGCCGTTCGACGACCGCCTGGCGCGGCTGAAGGGTTCCGAGGGCCACGCGCGCACCGGCGCGAACGTGCGCGCGCTCTTGAAGGGGTCCGCCGTGCTCGAGAGCCACGCCGACTGCGACCGCGTGCAGGACCCGTACTCGCTGCGCTGCATCCCGCAGATCCACGGCGCGTACAAGACGGCGCTGGCGCACGTCGGCGACGTGCTGGCGAGCGAGATCAACGCGGTCACCGACAACCCCGTGATCTTCCCCGAGACCGGCGAGACGGTCTCCGCCGGCCAGTTCCACGGCCAGCCGGTGTCGATGGTGCTGGACTACCTCGGCATGGCGGCGGCGACGATCGCGAACGTGTCGGAGCGGCGCATCGAGCAGCTGGTGAACCCCGACCTGTCGGGCTTGCCGGCGTTCCTGACGCCGAACGCGGGCCTGAACTCGGGCATGATGATCGCGCAGGTCGCGGCGGCGGCGCTCGCCAGCGAGAACAAGGTCCTGGCGCACCCCGCGTCGGTCGACACCGTGCCGACCAGCGCGAACCAGGAGGACCACGTGTCGATGGGCGTGACCGCCGCGCGCAAGGGCCGCCAGATCCTGGACAACGTCGAGAACGTGCTGGCGATCGAGCTCCTGTGCGCCGCGCAGGGCCGCGAGTTCCACAAGGACCTGCGCGCCGGCGCGGGCGTCGAGGCGGCGCACGCGGCCTTGCGCCGACACGTCAAGCCGCTGAAGCAGGACCGCTTCCTGCAACCGGACATCGAGGCCGCGCGCGCGCTGATCGCGTCGGGCGACCTGGTGCGCGCCGCGGAGAAGGCGGCGGGCCCGCTGCATCCCTGACCGCGCGCGCCGCGAACGCACACCCACACCGACACGAGGACGAGACGCCATGGGCCAGTTCGACCACATCCCGACCGGACCGCAGCGCGCGCCGCGCGGACCCGAGAAGACCTGCAAGACGTGGGCGGCCGAAGCGGCCATGCGCATGTTGATGAACAACCTCGACCCGGAAGTGGCCGAGGACCCCGAGAACCTGATCGTCTACGGCGGCAACGGCAAGGCGGCGCGCGACTGGCCGAGCTTCCAGGCGATCGTCGGGACGCTGCAGCGGCTGGAGGAGGACGAGACCCTGCTGGTGCAGTCCGGCCGCCCCGTCGGCGTGTTCCGCACGACCACCGCGTCGCCGCGCGTGTTGATCGCGAACTCGAACCTGGTCGGCAGGTGGGCGACGTGGGAGCACTTCCGCGAGCTCGAGGCCGCCGGGAAGATGATGTACGGCCAGATGACGGCCGGCTCGTGGATCTACATCGGCACCCAGGGGATCCTGCAGGGCACCTACGAGACCTTCGCGGCGTCGGCGAAGCGCCACTTCGGCGGGACGCTGAAGCACAAGCTGGTCGTGACCGGCGGCCTGGGGGGCATGGGCGGCGCGCAACCGCTGGCGGCGGTGATGAACGAGGCGACCTGCCTCGCGGCGGACGTCGACCCGAAGCGCATCGAGAAGCGGCTCGAGACGCGCTACTGCGACGTGATGATGGAGGACATCGACGCCGCGATCGACCAGGCGCTCGCGTGGAAGGAGCAGGGCGTCGCGAAGTCCATCGGCGTCGTGTGCAACGCGGTCGACCTGCTGTCGCGCCTGATCGAGCGCGGCGTGACGCCGGACGTGCTGACCGACCAGACGTCGGCGCACGACCCGCTGAACGGCTACGTGCCGAACGGGATGACGTTCGAGGAGGCGCTGGCGCTGCGCGCGTCCGACCCCGAGCGCTACGAGGCCGAGTCCTTCCGCACGATGAAGGACCACGTCGTCGCGATGAACGTGCTGCAGGAGCGCGGCGCGGACACCTTCGACTACGGCAACAACCTGCGCGGTCACGCCGAGCAAGCGGGCCTGGAGAACGCGTTCGAGTTCGAGGGCTTCGTGCCGAAGTACATCCGCCCGCTGTTCTGCGAGGGCAAGGGCCCGTTCCGCTGGGGCGCGCTGTCCGGCGACCCCGCCGACATCGCGGTCACCGACCGGATCATCCTCGACCTCTTCCCCGAGGACGAGGCGCTGGCGCGCTGGATCCGCCTCGCCGGCGAACGCGTCGCCTTCCAGGGCCTGCCGACGCGCATCTGCTGGCTCGGCTACGGCGAGCGTGCGAAGGCCGGCGCCGCCTTCAACGAAGCCGTGCGCACCGGCAAGGTCTCCGCGCCGATCGTCATCGGCCGCGACCACCTCGACTGCGGCTCCGTCGCCAGCCCGAACCGCGAGACCGAAGCGATGAAGGACGGCACCGACGCCGTCGCCGACTGGCCGCTCCTGAATTGCATGGTCAACGTCGCGTCCGGCGCATCGTGGGTCTCCTTCCACCACGGCGGCGGCGTCGGCATGGGCTACTCCCTGCACGCCGGCCAGGTCGTCGTCGCCGACGGCACGCCCGAGGCGGCCGCGGCGGTGGAGCGCGTGTTGACGAACGACCCGGGGATGGGGGTGATCCGCCACGTGGACGCCGGATACGACGAAGCGACCGCGTGCGCGAAGGAGCGCGGCGTGGACGTGCCGATGATGGATTGAGCGCGCGCGCCGGCTCGAGGTCGAGAGGCGTCGCGCGGTGTCGTCACCGCGCCGGCAGGTTCCGCGCGGCGATCGGTTCGCTCAGCGCCAGCTGACCCAGACCGTGTTCGTCGTGTTCGAGCCGGTCCCGCACGGACCGTCCCCGTCGCGGTACCAGGCCTGCAAGATCGAGTGCGTGTGCGGTGAGGCGCCGACATCGGAGGCGAGCGGCGCGCTCGTGCTCCACATCCCGGTCGCGTCCGCGGAGATCGTGTGGAGCGCGCTCGCTGCGCGGGACAGGCACCACATCCCGTCGAAGAAGGGCGCTGTGGACGGCGGAACGCCGCCGCTCGTCTGGTGGAAGAGGACTCCGACCGTTCCCGCCGGCAGGCCTCGGAGCGACAAGAGCAGGTCATCCGCGAGCACTCGAGGCGAACCGTTCGCGTCGAGCACGGCCCCGACACCCGTCGAGTTCCGGCAGCCTTCCTCGTGGAGGGAGACCGACGGGTTGTCGCAGGGGCACACGCCCGTGAGCAAGGAATGTCCGACGCAACTCGATGAGATGAAGCCGGACCGCGAGCGCGTCGTGAACAAGACGTTCTGCTGGCTCACGGCGTGCGGCCCGGGGAGCTGAGAGATGCGGGTGAGCACCTGCTGCGTCGAAGTACCGTCGTTGCCGTACAGCAACTCGGGCCAGTCGTCACCCGGGTAGAAGGTCGCGGACAACAGCGGCGGGGTGCCGATCGCGCACGGAGCGTCGCCGTCGTGCAGCTCGACCTTCAAGGGCACGCCCCCGATGGCGAGTTGGACCGGATCGAGCAGGATGCGCATGGTCTCGCCTGCGGAGAGCCGGCTCTCGATGTACGTCGCGCGGCCCGGCGCGAGGTTGACGTTGACCCCGACGTTCTCCGGGACCGGAGCGGGATCCGCGCAGGAGTCGTGACCGAGGTTCGGGTATCGCTCCTCGTCGAGGAGCGCGGCGTAGTGCTCCGTGCGGTCGTCGACTCGCAAGGCGTAGGACACGCAGTTCGCAGCGAACATCTGCTCGACGCGAACCGTGTAGCGCAGGGTCGCGTCGGTTCCGTTCATCAGCGGAATGCGACGGCTCGAGTCGACGGGGGTCACCGGCGGACCCGGGAAGCCCGGAGGCGTCACGGGAACCGCGCTCTCGAGCCGCGTGCCGCCGCAAGCACTTCCTCGGGTCGAGCTGAGCGACAGCAAGTTCTCGCTCGGACCAGGCGACGGCGCCTGCGTCCAGACCACCACCTCGTACGTCGTGCCCGACGGCACGTCGATGGTGAACTCGTCGACGTCGCCGACGGGAAGGGTGAGTTCCTCGAACAGCAACAATCCGTCGGCTCCCGACGGGGAAGGCAGGACCAGCTGCGCGGCCGCCGCGCACGTCTCGTTGGGCTCGTAGGCGTCGGGAAGCGTGCAGACTTGAGCCTGCGACGCTGAAGCGAGCAGGAGCTGGGCACAGGCGAGCATCGGTGCCGCGCGGAGAGCAGGTGTATGCATGATCGTCGGTCCTCGACCGGGGAAGGAAGAACGAGTGAGCGTCACGACGACGACGGACGAGAAGGGTGGCTCACTCCCACTCGACGCGGATCGCGTTCGACATCGACGCGCGGGGCTCCGAGAGCCGACGCACGTAGTCCCGGCGATGAAGTGCGTTCAGGGGAGCCAGTCGATGAGGATCGCGTTCGACGTGTTCGAACGAGAGCCGCAGGGTCCTGCGGGGTCCCGGTACCAGCACTGCAGCTGTGACGCGTAAGCCAGGACTCCCGCGTTCGAGAGGAACGAGACGGTTGTCTCTGCGGAATCCCACCGGCCGGAGCCGTCTGCAACGATCGGCCAGGAGTAGTTCACGCCGCTCGTGGCACAGAGCAGTCCATCGAAGAACGACTGTTCGGACCCGTGTGCGTTCGTCGCGTGGTAGATGATCGCCGGTGCGTGCGGCGGCATTCCTTCGAGATGAAGCTCCAGATCGTCGGCAGCAATGCTAGGCGTACCGGTCGCGTGCAACCAAGAGCCCGAACCCGTGGAGTTCGCGCAACCTTCGTAGACCGGCGACGTCTCGTCGATGTTGCCGCACGGACAGCCGAGGCGCCAAGGAGCCCGCTCGAGTGACGAACACTGTGTGCGGTACGGCCGCTCTCCGTCCACGCGCATCGAAAACCTGGCGTGAGACACGGTCACTCCAGCCTGCGGTCCAAGAGCGAGTTCCGCGATCACTCGCTGCGTATTGCCGGACGTGTTCGTGTGGGTCAGGAAGATGCCGACGTCAGCGGGCGGGGGAGGGAAGAAGAGCGGGTCTATGGAAGCGGAACCGAGCGATGCGCCGCCGCTCGCGCAGTCGGCGGAGCCGAGGTGGAGGGAGAGGCGAACTGGTGCCGGGTACGCGCGAGCGAATCCGCTGTGCAGTTCGACCTCCAGAACCTGACCTGGCTGCAGTGACACGCTTCCGAACAACGGTCGACTCGGTGCCAACGGTCCGACGATCGAGTCCGAGTCACGGAGCGGAGTCGGCTCCTGACAGCTGGTGTCGTGGTAGTTCGCGTACTCGGCGATCTCGTCGACGTGGAAAGAGTGGAAATACAGGTTGTAGCCACGGCACTCGGAAACGGGCTGCCCGTGTGCTGTGCGCAACACCCACTCTTCAGCGAGATCGGAGCGATTCACGAGGTCGACGTGCGTGCTGATGATGACAATGCCGTCATGGGTCGTGTCCTGCATCGGGCGGACGGATCGCAGTGGGGTCGCGGAACAATCGCCTCCAGGGAACGCGTCGAGGATGAGCGTCGGAAGAATCAGCTGGTTCCAGTCGTAGATGTTCGGGTCGGACAGCTCGACCCGAAGGACGGACTCGGCAGGCACTTCGATGCGGAAGAAGTCCTCATCACCTGGCTGAAGGGTCACGGCACGTCCGCCGCTGCCGTCGGCGCTCTGCGCGATGACGGTCGCCGTTGCACAGTCGTCGTTGGGTTCTTCGAGCGCCGTCGCCGCGTTCGTGCAGGGCAAGGGCAACTCCGTGCTGATGTCGAGGTCGTAGCTCGTACACCCGTTCGTTACCGCCTCGACCGAGAAACGGAAAGGCCTCGCAGTGCCGGTGTCGTTGCGCCATACGATCGAGCTCGGGTGCAGATCGGGGCAGCCCGGAGTTATCGCGCCGCGAACCGCGAGCTGGTACTCATCGACGTGCGCAGTCGCGTCCACGACCAGCCGGGAGTACGGGGGGATGAGCAACTCAAAAGAATCGACGTCTCCGTCGCCCAGGGTCAGGCCGGTGTACGTTCCGATCGAGATCGGGGTGTAAGGGCCGCATCGATCGTTCGGTTCGAACGCATCGAGCGATACTTGGGAGCACGGCTCGAACTGGAGGCCGATCCCGTATCGCTGATAGCCGCTCTGCGCCGTCGTGTCGACACTGACGAAGAAATCGCGGGGAGACGCTCCGAGGTGCTGGATACTTCTGTCGGACCAGCTCCACACGGAGTCCTGACAAGCAGGGTCGCTGAACACATCGAACGTGAGAGTTTCCCAATCCCCACCATCGAGGATCGGAGAAATGGTGAATGTCTCACGCGGCGGGACGCTCGGGATGCGGAAGACGTCGCCGTCCCTCCCTTGTCGGCGGCGCGAACCGAAGACGATCAGGTCGCTGTGCAAGCCCGGCTGCAAGATCGTGCCGCCGCCGCAGTCGTCCGGCCCCTCGAGCAGGTCGTCGGAGAGAACGTCGCAGGGGCGAGGACCCAGAGCGACGCTCATGTCGTAGTGGAGACAGCTGGCTTGCTGTTGCAAGTAGCCACGGAGCTCGATCAGTACGTCCAGATCTTGTCCGAACGGGTTGTCGTACACGGCGTCTTCGTCCGGGGCTCCGTTCGCGGCGAGGAACACTCGACGCTCATCAGACTGATCCACGGGTTCGATGGACCCACTCACCGTCTCGGGTGCGGTTTGGCCGTTCGCGTGCGAATTCTCGAAGTCCAGGGTGAGTCGCTGGTACGGGGGGATTCGCACCAAGAACCGGTCGACATCCCGAAGCGTGTTCAACCCCGCCTTGTGGAGCGACAAGCCCGTGTACGAGCCGGTCGTGATGTTGACCGGCACCACGTCGTTCGGCTCGAACGCGTCGGGCAACCAGCAGTCCTGTGCCGTTGCGCTGCCGGTTGCGAACACGGTGATCACGGCGCCGAGCAGGGCTGCGCGGCCGGTGAAGCGAGCAGTGAGAGTCTTCATGATTCGTCTCGATCCGTGGGAAGAGTGGGGGCGAAATGAGAGCGCGGTCCTCGAGGCCGATGTGCAGCGATCTGCGCGCTCACTGCCATTCGACCGCGATGCCGTTCGTCAGGTTCGATGCGGCGCCGCACGGCCCGGCGGGGTCGCGGTACCAGGCTTGCAGCGCGAGGGCGCCGCCGGGCGTCAAGCCTCCGACGAGGCTCGGCAGCGGGGCGGGGGCCACCCACGAACCGTTCGCGTTCGTGGTACCCGTGAGCACCGGTTCGACACCGGCGCCCAGGCACAGGCGACCGTCCATGAACGTGCGGGGGAACGAGAGGTACACCGGTCCTCCGCCTTCACTGCCGATGAGGACGAACGGCACGTTCGGCGGCAAGTCCTCGACGCGCGGGGTCCAGTCGCTCAACGCGAGCGAGTTCGACCCGTCGGCGTCCAGGCGACCTCCGGTTCCCGTCGAGTTGACGCAGCCCTGACCGTCGCCCACCTCGCTCAGGTTCCCGCAAGGGCAGATGATGCGGTCGTTCGCGGTGAGGTTCCCGTGACAGAACGTCGAGTGCGTGGGGCCGGGGCTCAGCTCCAGCCGGATCGTCATGGCCGGGAGCCATTGACCGCAGTCGTCGTCCTGCGCGACTTCCACGATCACGAGTTTCGCCGCGGACGTCGTGTTCGTGTAGCGGCCTTGCAACGTCGCTGTGGGGTCGTACTGGTGTTCGACTTCCAGCGGGGCCTCGCGGCGAACCGTGCCCAGGGTCGCGCCGCCGACGGCGCAGTCGGCAGGTCCGTCGTGGAAGCGCAGCTCGAGGGGCACGTACGCCTGGAAGATGTTGTTGTCGGACGTCGCGTACAGCGTCTGACCGGGCTCCACGACCGCGCTCGAGAACGTCGACACTCCGTGCGAGAGGGTGCCGCCCGCGGTCCGCACTTCGCTGATCGGTGCCGCTTCCACGCAAGAGTCGAAGTCGTGGTCCCCTGTCCATGTGTTCGTGCTGATGGCGATCGCGTAGACCTCGCAGCCGCTCGGCGTCCCGGTTTGCTCGACACGGAGCAGGAAGTCGCGATCCGCTTCGGTGCGGTTGTTCAGCAAGGTCTCCGGCCCCTTGGAGAAGTCCCACCCCGTCCTGGGGTGCTCGATGCGCCGGCCCGGTCCCGAGCACCCGGCGTCCTCAGGGATGACAGTCAGCCGGACGTTGTTGAGGACCTGCGATCCCAGGCCGCTCAGGTAGAGCACTCGAGTCTCACCGGCCGGCACGGTGACCCGGAAGTAGTCCACGTCTCCCGGCACGAGCGCGAACTCGTGGTACAGGTGTTCGTACGCGAAGGAGAGCGGCGTGGCCGACTGGCAGTCGTCGTTCGGCTCGTTCTCCGCGATGTCGGTGGGGGAACACTGGATCGGCTCGAGCGTGATGCTCAGGGAGTACCGTGCGCAGGTGCCGTCAGCGGAAGCGACTCGCACGTGGTAGTCGAGCGGAGTCGGACCCTGGTTCGCCGCGAACCAGTAGTCGTTCTGCCCGGTCGCCGAGGTCGGACACTGGGGCGCGAGAGCGCCGTCCACCCGCACCCGCTGGTGGATCGCATCGACGTCCACGCGCGCCCGGAACGTGAAGTCGGGCGGAACGGAGACGACGAAGCCGTCGACGTCCCCGTCGGTCAGCGTCAAGGAGTAGGTCCCCGGCGTGATCGGCGCGTAGGAACCGCAGGCATCGTTCGGCTCGAGTGCATCCGGCGTGGTGCTCGCGCAATCCGCGGACCGGAGGTTCAACGCGTACTTCTCGAAGCCGGCCGTGTCGTCGGTCGAGACACGAACCGTGTAGTCCTGCGGATTCGCGGAATCGTTGATCTCGAACACGGTGAATCCGCCGAGCAGCCTGGGCCCGCTGCAGTCGCTGCCCGCGAAGACCTCCAGGTCGAGGTGATTCCCGTTGTTCGCATCGTCCAGCAGCACGACTTCGAACCAGTCACCGGGCGCGACGCTCGGGATGCGATAGACGTCGAAGTCCCGGCCGGCGGCACGGCGTTCGTTGAAGACGATCAGGTCGTCGTGCAACCCGACGGGCAGGACCGCGGCGATCGCGCAGTCGTCAGGACCCTCCAACGCGTCGTCCGCGAGGACATCGCACGGTCGCGGTTCCAGGCGGACCGTCATGTCGTAGTCCCTGCACCCGGCTTCGTGGTGCGGGTCGCTCTCGACGCTGAACACGACGCTCACGGTCTGGAGGGACACGTTGTCGAACACCGACGGGGATGCGACCGAGAGGTCCAGGCCCATGTTGAAGGGGCGCGCCGGCTCGGACTCGTCCTCGGGTCCGATCCACCCGAACAGACCGTCCGTGTTGTGAGAAGGAACGCCGCCGTCCGGTTCTGCGATGTCGAACTCGACGACGAGCCGCTGCAGCGGGGGGACGTCGACGCGGAACCGATCGATGTCCCGTTGCGCGTCGATCCCGTAGCCCGACGTATGCAAGCCGTCGTAGACCCCCGGCACAATCGTCACGGGCACCACGTCGTTCGGCTCGAACGCGTCGGGCAACCAGCAGTCCTGGGCGAGGGCGGGGAACGCGCCGAGCGCGGTGAGCGCGAGCGGGGCGACGAGGCGGGCGAGGCCGCGAGCAGTGGGAAGTGTCATCGGGAGTCTCCGTGGTCCCGCCTCCGACGCGCGGGGCGGCCAAGGGGAAGAATCTCTCGGTGACTTCCGGCGAGTCCCGACGATGACGCGCGCGCGGCTCGCGCGGGAACGACGACGGAGCGCGCGCGGGCCTCGCGCGAACGCAGCGGCGGCCGCGACCGGTCGTTCCGGTCGCGGCCGCCGCGCGGTTCCCACGAGCGCCGTGCCTCAGGGCATCCACTCGATCCGGATCGCGTTCGTCGTGTTCGACCCCGCGCCGCACGGGCCGCCGGCGTCGCGGTACCAGACCTGCACGCGGTGGCGCTGTCCGGCCGTCGCGCCGATGAGGCCCGCGAGCGGGACGGCGCCCTGCCACGCGCCTTGTGAGCTCGCGGCCACGCGCAGCACGCCGGTCGACATCGTCGCGCCGACGCACAGCTTGCCGTCGTAGAACGACTGGCCGAAGGGCAGCGAGGCGAGGAACGGATCGAGCGTCTCGACCAGGACGAGGCCCATGCGGTGCGGCGGCAGGTCCGCGACCTGGAGGAGGAAGTCGTCCGCGACGACGCTCGCCGTGCCGGTCGCCGCGAGGCGCGCGGAGCGACCGGCGGAGTTCGTGCAGCCGCCGCCGTCCGGCGTCGCGAGCTGGTTGCCGCAGGGGCACGCCAGCCCGGACGCGTCGAGGCCGAGGCACTCGACGGTGTAGGACGCGCCGTCGTCGAGCGCGAGGTCGAGCCACACCTGCCCGCAGTTCACGACGTGGTCGGCGAAGCGCACCTCGACGAGGACTTCACGGTCCTGCGCGCCGGCGTTCGTCCAGGACGCGCTGTTCACCGAGCCGTCGGTCGAACAGGTCGTCGCGCCCAGCGCGGCGCCGCCCGCGTCGCAGTCGGCTTCGCCGTCGTGCAGGGCGATCACGACCTGGGAGCCGATCCGGAACAGCGTGTCGGCCTCGAGGACGGCCGACAACGTGCGGCCGGCGGGGACGCTGGTGCGCACGAAGCGCGACTCGCCGGTCGTGAGTCGCTGGTAGCCGACGGACGCCGCGGGAACCACGGGCGCGGAGGCGCAGCTCGTGTTCGATTGTTCGAACGACGCAACGTCGAAGTCCCAGCGGTCGCACGGTCGCCCGCGGTAGTAGCCGAGGGTGTACGGCGCGATGCTCGCGTGTTGCGCCGTACCGAAGACGCGCAGGACGAAGGTGCGGTGCGCGGCGGTCGGGTTCTCGAGGTACAGCTCGCTCAGCGGGTGGATGACCTGCCGGCGCAGCACTCCGGGCGTCGGCGAACCGCCGCAGTCGCCCAGCTCGACTGCTTCCAGTCGCAGCTCGGTGGAGTCGGTCTGCAGGAAGGCGACGTAGGTGTCGTTCGGCCGAACGACGACGCGCAGGTAGTCCTCGGCGCCGGGGGCGAGCGAGAAGTCCTCGTAGGCGAGGAGGGACCGTCCGACGGGGTCGTGCCGGAGCGGGCGCGTGCCCTCGGGCAGGTCCACCGCGGTCGCGCAGGTGTCCCCCGGATCGATCTGCGGGACGTAGCCGGGCGCGTACGTCGGAGGCCCGACCAGGAGTTCGAGGTCGTAGGACGCGCACATCGAGACGGCGCTGCCGACGCGGATCACCATCGTCACGGCGGTCGTGTTCGTGTTGGTGTAGCTCAACAGGTCGCCCGGCCAGTCGTCCGGGCAGTCGGGCGCGAACTCGGCCGAGATGCCGACCTGCGCGACCTTGGGGTGACCGAACGCCCGGGCCTGCAGCTGCTGCTGCGGGGGGACGAGGACCTCGAAGAAGTCGTCCGTGCCGTCGAGCGTCAGGTCCGGGTAGCTGCCCGGCGTGATCGGCGCGGCCTGCGCGCACGAGCCGTTCGGCTCGAAGGCGTCCGCGGGCAAGGTGCCGCACGCGTCCGCGATGCGCGCGAGGTGCAGGTCGTACACCTTGCACCCGGGGGCTTCCGGCCCGGCGAAGTGGTAGTCGGAGTACGTGCCGACGACGAGGTAGTAGTCCTTCGCCGCGGCGGTGTCGTTCCGCGCGAACGCCGGCGTCGCGCTCGACCACGGAGCGTCGCAGGCGGCGTCGTCGGTGAGGATCAGCTCGATCGGGCCGGTCGCGCCGTCCTCCAGCTGCAACGTCAGCGAGATGCTCTCGCCGGGCTGCACGTCCGGGATGCGGTAGTAGTCCCGGTCCTCGCCGCCGAGCACGGTGTCGTCGAAGGTTATCAGGCCTTCGCTGAGCCCGTCCGGCAGGACGCTCGCGGTCGCGCAGTCGTCGGGCCCCTCCAGCCAGTCGTCGGGCGCGACGTTGCACGGCCGCGCGGAGACATCGACGACCATCTCGTACTCGACGCAACCGTACACGTCGATATCGCTCGCGCGGACGAAGAACTCGACGGCCTGGGTCGACGACGTGTCGTTCTCGAAGAAGGGGTCGAGGTGGGTCCCGAACTCCGGAGGCGGGATCGTGCCGTCGGGGTACACGCGAAACGGCTGGTCGAAGCCGCTCGCGGCGGACCGGAACCACCCCTCGAACATGGCGGTCAACAGGGCGCCGTCCGCCGGGACGCCGGCGTTCGCCGGCGACGGTCCGTAGGGACTCGTCGCGCGGAGGGCGAGCGTCAGGCGTGACTGCGCCGGCACGTCGATCGTGTACCGATCGACGGCGGCGTCGGGGCGGTTCGGGTCGGACCGCAGGGTCAAGCCGGAGTGGGTGCCGGGCGCGATCGGCGCCGCGGACGCGCCGCCGCCGTCGAAGGCGTCGGGTTGCCAGCAGTCCTGGGCGGCGAGGGGGGCGGCGAGCGCGGCGAGCGCGACGGCGAACAGGGGAGTCGAGCGCATGTGGAGCGGGAAGGAGGGGGCGAGCGGGCGAGCCGGGGATCTCGCGGCGGGCGCGCCGGGCGGCGCGCGGCGGGGGCTCTAACCGGTACTGGGCTGCTGGTCACCCCGGCGTCTCGTGCCTAGAGTACGTCCCGATCGACGATCCGCGGACCCCCGACGACGCCGACCGCCTCTCCCCCGATGCTGCACCCCCCGACCCCTCGAACGATCGACGTCGACGACGCCGTCGAGGCGCTCCGCGCGCACGACCTTTACGGTCGCCTCACCGACGAGGCCGCGCTGCGCCGCTTCCTCGCCGCGCACGTGTTCTGCGTGTGGGACTTCCAGTGCCTGCTCAAGGCGCTGCAGCGCGAGGTCACCTGCGTCGAGCCCCTGTGGATGCCGACGCCGGATCCCGAGGCGCGGCGGCTGGTGAACGAGATCGTGCTGGAGGAGGAGAGCGACCGCATGACGGACGGCTCGCACCTCTCGCACTACGAGATGTACCGCGTCGCGATGCGCGCGGCCGGCGCGGACGAAGGGCCGATCGACGGCTTCCATCGCGCGCTCGAGCGCGGCGCGACGATCGACGAGGCGCTCGCGCGCGCGGACCTGCCGCCGGGCGTCGGCGCGTTCGTACGCGCCACCCTGGACGTCGCGCTGTCCGGCGACGCGGCGCGCATCGCGGGCGCGTTCACCTACGGCCGCGAGGAGGCGATCCCGCGCATGTTCGGCGAGCTCGTCGCGCGGCTCGCGCAGCACGACCCCGCGCGCTGGGAGCCGTTCCGCGACTACCTGGAGCGCCACATCGAGTGCGACGCCGAGAAGCACGGGCCGCAAGCGCGCGCGCTGGTCGCGCGGCTGTGCGGCGACGACGAGGCGCTGTGGTCGCGCGCCGAGACCGCCGCGCGCGCCGCGCTGGCGGCGCGGATCGCCCTGTGGGACGCGCTGGCCGAGACGGTCGCCGGCTGACCTCGCGCGTCAGTTCGCGGGCGCGCGGAAGACCATCATCCACTGCTGCGTCGGCAGCGGGTACTGCACGCGCAGGCGGAACGCGCGGAAGTCGTCGACGTCGAACTCCAACGTCTCGACGACGTGGCGGACGAGGGCGGAGTACTTCGGATACTCCGCCAGCCGCAGGTCGCGCAGGCCGAAGCCGACCTCGGTCAGCGCTTCCAGCGTCTCGCGTCGATCGGCCTCGCGCGCCGGGTCGTCGGGCGTCGCCAGGCCACGGCCGCCGGCGACGTAGAGTTGCAGCTCCGCGGTGCTGCGCTCGTAGACCGACCGGTGCAGGACGACGTCGAAGACCAGCAGGCGCGCGGGGACCTGGGGCAGCGTCGAGAAGAATGGCGAGCGGCCGTCGGGGGACTCCAACAGCGCGCTGCCCGCGTTGCGGTTCAGCTCCGCCGTCAGCAGGTCGAACTCGGCGGAGGCGCCGATGTCGGTGGGGCCGAGCGCGTACTGCACGTACTGGCCGAACTGACGCGGCACGAGCGGCGCGGGCTGCGCCATGCAGAACGCGTCGAGGCGCCCGGCGCGCGCGTCGACGTCCAGCGGCGTGCCGTCGAGGCTCGTCGGCGCGCGGCTCGCGCCCTCCTCGGCGGCCTCGCCGACCGGCAGGCGCATCGTCGCCAGCGCGACCTGAGCGTCGGGGCGCACGCGGCGCACGCCGAACAGGCCGGTGGCGCCGACCAGGTCGACGCGGCCGTCTTCCGCGCTCGGCGCGAGCACGATCGTGTTCACCTGCAAGCTGCAGCTGGCGCCGTCGAGCTCGCTGAGCGCGCGGAACACCGACTGGCGTCGCGCGGTCTCGAAGACGCGGCGCTCTTCCGGCAACCAGGCGGCGAGCATCGCCTCGAACGACTTCAGGTCGCCGGCGTGGCGCACGAGGTCGGCGTAGGTCTGCACGCCCTCGCGCGCCTTGCCCACGGTGTCCGCGCTCGCGCCGCGGTCGAGCGAGCGCTCGATCAGCGCGCGCAGGGGGACCGGGCCGGGCAACCCGCGCACGACCGCGACCGGGTCGGGGCGCGTGAGGGCGCGCAGCAGCTTGCCGGCGGTTGCCTGGCTGGTGTCGAGGACCGTGGCGAGTTCCATCGGGCCGACGGAGCGGTCCGCGATCTCGGCGAGGAGCACGCCCAGCCCTTCGGCGAGGGCGGCGCCGAGGCGCTCGACCTCCGCGCGCAGGTCGCGGACCCGGGGGGCGGGCGAGGGGGAGGTGCCGGGGGAGTTCACGCCTCCGAGACTACCCGTTCTGGGCACCAACGCAAGACAACCCGCATTCTCGGGGCCAGGAAGGGCGATTCTTTCTCGGGATGCACCGGAGAAGGATTCTGAGAACGATTCCCAGGCGGCGGCTGCGCGAGGTAGAGTCGGAATCCGTGCCCCCGACGAGGGGCCGCGAACCCTCCCCGAGACGCCGGGGCCGACCACCCCCGAGCGCGTCCTCCTCCGACCCCCGGACCGTCATGAACACGTCCCGTCTCCTCCCGCTGATCGCCCTCGGTGCGATCGCGAGCCCTGCGCCGGCCCAGACCTGGGGCCCGGTCGTCGACATCAACCAGAACACGAACCCCGCGTCCGGCGACCCCGACGGCGCGACCGAGGGCAACGACGTCTACGCGGGCGACTCCTTCGTCGAGCTCGCGGGCAAGCGCTACTTCGTCGCCTCCACGCTCGCCGAGGGCGAGGAGCTGTGGACGACGGACGGCACGCTCGCCGGTACGCACATCGTCGCGGACATCCGGCCCGGACCGGGCGGCTCGTCGATCGAGTGGATCACCACGCACGACGGCAAGCTGTACTTCTTCGCCACCGGCGCGTCGGGCAGCGACACGCTGTGGGTGTCCGACGGCACCGCCGCGGGCACGAGCGAGGTGGCGGTGATCAACCCCGGCACGACGCTGAGCGGCTCGGGCCTGATCAGCTGGAACGGCGCGCTGTACTTCGCCGCGAACGACGGCGCGAACGGCACGGAGCTGTGGACCTCGGACGGCACGGCCGCCGGCACCTCGATGCTGCTGGACATCCGCCCGGGCTCGAGCAGCGGCACGCCGAAGAACTTCGCGCCGGCGCCGGGCGGCGGTTCGTTGCTGTTCCAGGCGAACGACGGCACCAACGGCGCCGAGCTGTGGCGCACGGACGGCACGGCCGTCGGCACCTACATGGTGTCGGACATCCGCCCCGGCTCTTCCTCGTCGTCGCCGAACTTCATGATCCCGTACGGCGGCATGGTGCTGTTCTCTGCCAACGACGGCACGAACGGCACGGAGCTGTGGCGCACCGACGGTACGCCGGGCGGCACCGTGATGGTGGCCGACATCCGCGCGGGATCCGGCAGCGGCTTCCCCGCGATGTACCACCACGCGGAGTTCGGCGGCGAGTTCTACTTCACGGCCAACGACGGCGCGACCGGCACCGAGGCGTGGAAGACCGACGGCACCGCCGCCGGCACCGTGCAGGTCGCCGACATCGCCGCGGGGTCGGGCAGCTCGAACGCGTACAGCTTCCGCACCTTCGGCGGGAACCTGTACTTCATCGCCGACGACAACGCCGCCCTGGGCCGCGAGCTGTACCAGCTCTCGCCGACGAACGTCCTGACCCCGATGTCGGACTTCAACGCGGGCAGCGGCGACTCCTTCACCGGCGCCGAGAACAACCTGCTGGCGTTCAACGGCCTCCTGTACTTCAAGGCGAACGACGGCTCGGGGTACGAGCTGGGCGTCTGCGACGGCACCGCCGCCGGCACCGTGATCCTGGCCGACATCTCGTCCGGCTCGACGGGGTCCTCGCCCGACTGGTTCACGCCGGTCAACGCGACGCAGCTCCTGTTCACGGCAGAGACCGAGACGGACGGCCGTGAGCTGTGGGTCACCGACGGCACGACGACGGGCACGTCGCTGTTCCTGGACGTCCATCCCGAGATCCTCACCTCCGACAGCACGCCGGACAGCATCGTCGCCTTCGACGCGACCACGCTGATCTTCAACGCCAACGACGGCATGAACGGCGAGGAGCTGTGGAAGTACGAGGTCGGCGTCGGCGCCTCGCTGATCTCCGACATCAACAGCGGCTCCAGCGGCAGCAGCAGCAACAACTACACGATGGTCGGCGGCTCGATGTTCTTCACCGCCAACAACGGCGTGTCGGGGACCGAGCTGTTCGTCACCGACGGAAACACCGTCACGCTGTTCGACATCCGTCCGGGCACCTCGGGCAGCAGCCCGTCCAACCTGGTCGAGTTCGGCGGCAAGCTGTACTTCTCCGCGAACGACGGCACGAACGGCACCGAACTCTGGGTGTCCGACGGCACCTTCGCCGGCACGACGATGCTGGCCGACATCCAGGCCGGCTCGTCCTCGTCCAGCCCGCAGAAGTTCGCCGAGTACAACGGCAAGCTGTACTTCCGCGCCAACGACGGCGGCAGCTCGGTCGGCGGACACGGCAACGAGCTGTGGGTGACGGACGGCACGGCCGCCGGCACGCAGATGGTCGTCGACCTGCGCCCGGGCAGCTCCGCCAGCTCGCCCGATTACCTGACGGTCTACGGCGGGCTGCTCTACTTCGTCGCCAACGACGGCACGACGGGCACCGAGATCTTCGTGACCGACGGCACGGCCGCGGGCACGTCGCTCCTGGCCGACATCCGCCCCGGCACCTCGAGCTCCAGCCCGCGCGAGTTCGCCGAGGCCGGCGGCGTGCTGTTCTTCCGCGCGTCCGACGGCGCGAGCGGCACCGAGCTGTGGAAGACCGACGGCACCGCCGCCGGAACGGTGATGGTGGCGGACATCCGCGCCGGATCGAGCAGCTCGAACCCGTCGTTCACGACCGCGGTCGGCGGCAGCGTGTACTTCACGGCCAACGACGGCGTCAACGGCAGCGAGCTGTGGGTGTCCGACGGTACGGCCGCGGGCACGGTCCTGATCGACGTCAACGCGGGCAGCAGCTCGTCCAGCCCGAGCGACTTCCTGCCGGGCGCGAACGGCGGCCTGTACTTCGCCGCGTCCGTCTCGGGCAGCGGCAAGGAGCTGTACTTCACCGACGGCGTCAGCGCGACGGCCTCGCTGCAGGCGGAGACCTTCCCCGGCCCGACCTCCGGCTCGCCGAAGTTCCTGACGTACCTCGGCACGACGATCTACTTCCAGGCGGACGACGCGCTGATCGGCAAGGAGCTGTTCTCCTTCGACGACGTGCCGGGTACGACCTTCTGCTTCGGTGACGGGACGTCGGGTCCGTGTCCCTGCGGCAACGAGTCCGCGCCGGGGAGCGGCGAGGGCTGCCAGAGCTCGCAGGCCCACGGCGCGATCCTGATCGCCACCGGCACCGCGAGCGTGGCGGCGGACGACATCGCGTTCACCGTGACCCAGGCGCGCCCGCACCAGACCAGCCTGCTGGTCCAGGGAGCCGCCGCGACGCAGGTGCCGTTCAAGGACGGCGTGCTGTGCACGGGCAACCCGACCGAGCGCGTCGAGGTCGTGCTGCTGAACGCCGCCGGCGCCGGCACCACGGTCGGCTCGATCGTGACGAACGGTCACGTCTCGCCCGGCGACACGCGCTACTACCAGCAGTGGTACCGCGACCCCGGCGGCGTCTCGCCCTGCGGTTCGGGCTCGAACTTCTCGAGCGGCGTGGTCGTGACCTACTACTGATCCGCGGGTCGGTTCGACGTTCGGCGGCCCCGCGTTCCGGTCGGAGCGCGGGGCCGCCGTCGTCGGGATCAGGCGCGGGTGCGTCGCCGGGCGCCGCGCTGCTCAGACCTCCGCGGTGCGCTCCGGCGACCGCGACGGCGCGACGCTCGACGCCAGGTTCAGGGCCGCTGCGGCGGCGACGCCCAGGCCGATCGGGACCAGCAGCAGGTCGATCACCCAGCCCGCGATGCCGAAGTAGACGTCCGCCGCGCCCGCGCCCGCGGCCACCCGCGAGACGCGCGTCGAGGCGTCGAGGAAGGCGACCGGCACCGCGTCGCCGACGGCGTACTCCGCGTCCTCGACGAAGGTGGAGCGGCGCGGCTCGTCGCCGTACTCGCAGACGATCGTCTCGCTGGTGCGGTGGGGGACCTCGGCCGAGCCCGGCGTCGCTTCGGTCGACGTGATCCGCCCGCGCAGCTCGACGACGACGGCGTCCTCGAAGCGCCCGTGGTCCGCGACCGCGACCGACCAGGCGGCGCGCCGCGCCGGGTACCACAGCAGCGCGCCCGCGATCACGGCGGTCAGCGCGGCGCGCGCCAGGAGCGACGCGCGCGAGTGGACGACCGGCGCGGCGGGCGCGGGGTCCTCGGGCAGGGGGGCTTCGGGGTCTCGCGCGTCGGGCTGCGGCATGGGCCGCGCATCTCACGGTCTCTCGAGCGCGGCGACAAGCGCGGAGCGCGGCGCGTGCGGCACCGCGCTCCGCGCGTCGGGACGTCCGCGGTCAGAAGGCCGCTTGCCAGCCGATCGTCGCGACCCAGTCCGTCGCCAGCTGCGGGCCGTCGAGGTCCTGGTAGACCGGCAGGCCGAACTCGAGCGCCAGGCGCTGGCCGGCCGCGGCTCCCGCGTGCGGCGCCCAGTCGGCGCCGAACAAAAGGTCGAGCCGCTGACCGCCGCGCAGCTCCGGGTCGGCGGTCGGCACCATCATCGGGTTCAGCTCCGGGTCCGCGCCGTGCACGTCGTCCCAATCGCTGTAGTCCAGGCGCAGGCTGGCGCCGAAGTCGCCCGCGACGCGCACGTCGCCCCAGGCGGTGGCGTCGAACACGTCGCCGAGGCGGTAGTCCTCGGAGTTCTCGCCGGTGCGCAGGCGGTACGACACCTGCGCGCCCCAGGCCCAGCGGTCCCGCTGGCCGGCGTAGGTGACGCCCGGCACGAGGTCCCAGGTGCCGGATCCGAGCTGCATCGGGTAGGGCAGCTTGGCGTCGGAGCTCATCGGCGTCGCGCCGCGCTCGGTCACCGAGCCGGTCGGCACGGACAGGCCGAGGTTCGCGTGCGCGCGGTGCACGCCCTCCTGCCAGAAGGGCACCAGCGCGCTGACGCCCAGGTCGCCGAAGCCGCTGGTCTCCGTCTCGAACTCGACGCCGCCGCCGGTGCGGTGGCTCATCGACTTGGTCACGTACGGCACCATCAGCATCAGCGTCAGGCCGTCGGTCGGCGCGTACATGCCGCCGAGCATCCACATGTCCATGGTCATCTCGAGCGGCGTGACCATGTAGCCCTGCGCGAGCACTTGCTCCGGCGTCAGGTCGGTCGTGCCGCTGCGGTTGGGCTCCATGTTCATGCGCATGTAGCGCAGCGACAGCATCCACTCGCCGGCGCCGTGCACGTGGTCGCCCATGACGCCGATGGGCGCGTGGCGCACCGACTCGCAGGACTCGTGCGCGCCGTCGAAGGTCGCGGAGGACAGCACGAAGCCGCTGCGCAGCGCGTGCAGGCTCTGGGCGCCGCTGGCCGGCTCGACGAGCGGGTCGTTCGTCGCGGCGTGGAGCGGGAGGGTGAGGAGGGTGAGCGCGGGGAGCGCGCTCGGACGGAGAGAGGGTCGCATGATCGTTCTCGTTCTCGCGAGGTGTGGGGGTGGGACGTCGCGGACGCGCGCCGGATCGACACCGGGCGGATCGCACGCGACGGACCGCGGCCGCGCGGACGGCGCGGCGCGCGACACCACGCGCTCACGGCGACGGAACGACGGCGCGCCGACGAGGTCGGTCGCGGTCGTGCGGCGCTCGGGCGCGGGGCGCGGACGGACTCAGACGAGCCGGTCCGCGCGCGGCGGGGGCACCTCGGGCGCCGGCGTCGCGCCGCGGGGCGCGAGAGGCGCGGGGTCGACACGGCGCGCGCGCGGCGGCGTCGGTCGCTCGTCGTCCCCTGTCGGAACGACGGACAGCAGCAGCACGGTCGCGACCGGCGTCGGGCCGTCGCGGCGGCACCCCCTGTCGCGCAGGGTCGGCGCGCGGTCGGGCTCCCGCTGCGGACGTCGGAAGGCGGCGAGCGCCTCCGGCCCGTAACAGCAGCACCCCGCCTCGTAGCTGCACGACGTGATCGTGCACCCGCAGGCGTGGTCCGCGCAGGGGTAGGCCAGGGCCTCGTCACCGACGGTCGGCGCGTGGCGCGGCAGCCCCGCCGCGAGCCAGGCGCCGACGAACAGCGCGAGCGTCGCGACGAGGGCGGCGCGCGCGCGTCGGCGGGCGGGGGGTCGGCCGTGCGGCTCCACGCGCGGGATTGTGCGCCAGGCCCGGCGCGCGCGCCACCCTCGCGACGCGCGAGGTCGGGCGGCGCGCCTACGCAGCTCGAACGAAGCCGGCGGCGCCCCTCGCGTCGAGGAGCGCCGCCGGCGTGGTCGCGATCGAGCGGCGGACTACTGCGCGCCCTTGCGCGTCATCTCGATCGTCATCGTGTGGGTCTCCTCGCCGCCCTGCTCGAGGAAGAACTCCATCTTGTAGGAGTTCTCGTCGTGCGTCATCACGCTGCGGTGCGGAGCCATCTCGCCGGTCATCGTGGGGGCTTCCCACTCCATGACCATCTTGCCGGCCTTCTCGTCGTACTCGCCCTCCATCACGGAGAGGAACGACGACATGTTGTCCTGCCAGGTGCCGACGTACTTCTGCTTGATCTGGTCGTAGCCGACCGAGCCGCGGCCCTCGTAGGGCATGCCCATGAAGTCGCACTTGAAGTGCGACATGGTCCAGAAGCCGCCGAAGGCCTCGACCGTCTCGGACGCCTTGTTGGGCGTGTTCGGCATGCCTTCCATGTGCATGGTGATGGTGCCCGTCCACTCACCGGCGCTCTTCATGAGCATCTTGTGCTCCTTGCCGGGCATGGGCATCTCCATCTCCTGACCGAAGATGGCGGCGGGGCGGACGGCCGCGACGGAGGCGGCGGCGACGGTGACGACGGCGAGGCCGGCGATCAGGAACTTGGGGGGACGCATGGTGGTCTCCTCGTAACTCGGGTGCGGTGGGGTGGCGGGGGAGCCGAATGGACGGAACAGGATCCGTCCGCGGCCCGGACTCCGCAAGTGGGCGGGTGGCGCGGCGTGATTCGTCGCGGAGATCCGGGAATTCCGCCCCGGAATGGGTCAGCGCGCCGCGGGACAATCGGTTGCGGCACGGGACTCCCGCGTCGCGCTCACTCCACGAGGAAGCACGCCGCCCGGTGGCCCGAGCGCTTCTCCTCCAGCGGCGGGCGCGACTCGCTGCAGCGCGGCTCGGCGATCGGGCAGCGCCCGGCGAACGCGCAGCCGGGGGGCAGGTCGAACGGGCTCGGCACGTCGCCCTCCAGCACGGTCAACTCGCGCCGCTCGCGCGGGTGGTTGATCGGGTTCGCGCCCAGGAGCGCGCGCGTGTAGGGGTGCTGCGCCGACTCGTGCAGCGTCTCGCACTCGAGCTCCTCGACGACGTTGCCGAGGTACATCACCAGCACGCGGTCGCAGAAGTGCTCGATGACCTTCAGGTCGTGGCTGATGAAGATCAACGTCAGCCCGAACTCGTCCTTCAGGTCCATCAGCAGGTTCAGCACCTGCGCCTGGATCGAGACGTCGAGCGCGCTGACCGGCTCGTCCGCGATCAGGAACTCGGGGTTGCACGCCAGCGCGCGCGCGATGCCGATGCGCTGGCGCTGGCCGCCGGAGAACTCGTGCGGGTACTTGTCGACCGCGTCGGCGCGCAGGCCGACCTTCTGCACCAGCTCCAGCACCATCTCGTCGACGTCGCGCACCTCCGCCTCGTGCGGGCGGTGGAACAGGATCACCTCGGTCAGGCAGTCGCGGATCGTCAGGCGCGGGTTCAGCGACGAGTAGGGGTCCTGGAAGACCATCTGCACGCGGCTGCGGTAGTCCATCAGTTCCTCGTGGTCCGCGTGCGTGTAGTCGACGCCGTCGTAGCGGAAGGCGCCGCCGCTGGGCGTGTTCAGGCGCACGAGGCACTTGCCCAGCGTGGACTTGCCGCAGCCGGACTCGCCGACGACGCCCAGGATCTCGCCGCGCTGCACCTCGAAGGACACGCCGTTCACGGCGTGCACGTGCGCGACGACGCGGTTCAGCAGCCCGCCGCGGACGGGGAAGTGCATCTCGAGGCCTTCGACCTGCAACAGGCTCATCGCGCGACCTCCTCGGCGGGCAGCGGGTAGTGACAGCGGACGCGCCGGCGCGGCGCGTCGTCGACCAGCTCGGGCTCGACGGCGTCGCAGTGCTCGTCGCGGTAGGCGCAGCGCGCGGCGAAGCGGCAGCCGGGCGGCAGGTCGAACAGGCTGGGCACCAGACCCGCGATGGTGGGCAGTCGCTTGCCGTGCTCGCGACGGCCGGACTTCGGGATCGATTGCAGCAGCGCCTTGGTGTACGGGTGCCGCGGCGCGTCGAACAGCTCGTGCACCGGCGCCGACTCGACGACGCGGCCGGCGTACATCACCAGCACGCGGTCGCAGGTCTGCGCGACGACGCCCAGGTCGTGCGTGATCAGCATGATCGCCGTGTTCGTCTTGTGCTTCAGGTCGTCCATCAAGCGCAGGATCTGCGCCTGGATCGTCACGTCGAGCGCGGTCGTCGGCTCGTCGGCGATCAGGATGTCCGGCTCGCAACACAGCGCCATCGCGATCATCACGCGCTGGCGCATGCCGCCCGACAGCTGGTGCGGGTACTCGTCGAACCGGCGCTCCGCGTTCGGCATCTCGACCAGCTTCAGCATCTCGATCGCGCGCTGCTTGCGCGCGGCGCGGTCGAGGTCGGTGTGGTACTTCAGCGCCTCGTCCAGCTGCCAGCCGATCGTGAACACCGGGTTCAGGCTGGTCATCGGCTCCTGGAAGATCATCGCGACGCGCGCGCCGCGCACCTCGCGCATCTCGTCCTCGGTGGCGGTCACCAGGTTCTTGCCCTCGAAGCGCACGACCGAGCCCTCCTTCTGGAAGGACAGGTGTTCCGGCAGGAGCCGCATGATCGACTTGCTGGTCACCGTCTTGCCGGATCCGGACTCGCCGACGATGCCCAGCGTCTCGCCGGGGTAGAGGTCGAACGACACGTCGTCGATCGCGGTCACGACGCCCTGGTCGGTCTTGAAGCAGGTGGAGAGGTGCTCGACCTGCAGCACGGGTTTCGTTTCGGTGCTCATGGATCAGACGTGCTTGGGGTCGAAGGCGTCCTGCAACGCGTCGGACAGCGTGTTGAACGCCAGCACGAGCACGACCATGAACGCGGTCGCCGTGCCGATCTGCCAGAAGAAGCCGTTCAGCACCTCGGACTTGGCGTGGTTGATCATCACGCCCCAGCTGGGCTCGGTCTTCACGCCCAGGCCGAGGAAGCTGAGGATCACCTCCGCCTTGATCGCGCCGATGAACAAGAGCGAGAAGTTGATGAACATCAGGTGCGCCGTGTTCGGGATGACGTGCTTGAACAGGATGCGCGCGCGCCCGAAGCCGATCGCGGAAGCGGCCTGCACGTACTCGAGCTCCTTCAGCTTCATCACCTCGCCGCGCACGACGCGGCAGGGCGAGATCCAGAACGACAGGCAGAAGGCCGCGTAGACCGGGATCAGCGTGCCGTCGACGCTGCTGCCGCGGAACGCGGACGCCAGCACCATCAGCAACACGATCCAGGGGATCGACGAGAAGGTCGAGTAGAGCCACACGACGCAGACGTCGACGACGCCGCCGAAGTAGCCGGCGGCGGCGCCGAGGATGGTGCCGATCAGCACGGAGATCAGCGCGGAGATCACGCCGATCTGCACCGCGACCTTCGTCGAGTAGATCGCGCGCAGCAGGATCGAGCGGCCCTGACGGTCGGTGCCGAGCAGCAAGCGGAAGCGCTGGCCCAGGCTGGTCGACGCCGCGCCCGCCTGGTCGTGCGACGCGCCGATGCGGCCGCGAACGAGCGCCTCGAGGCGGTCGACCTTGACCAGCGCCTCGGGGTCGTCGTCCAGCTCCTCGACCTCCGACAGCTCTTCGTTCAGCCGGCGGGCGGGCTCGAGGATCTCGCGCTCGATCACCTCGGCGGACCAGTCGGGCAGGCGGTCCGCGCCCCACTGCAGCGCCGCGTACGCGCCGGCGGGGTCGGAGCTGCGCGAGGCCTTGTCGACGCTGTCGAAGTAGAACTTCGCGTGTTCCAGGCGGTCCTCGGTCGTCACCGCCGACCACAGGCCGGGGACGTTGTCCGGGCCGACGCGCTCCTCGGTCGCGCGCTTCCAGTCGCCGCCCAGGAAGACGTTCCCGACCAGCACGACGACCGCCACGACCAGGTACAGGCCGATGACCCACATCGACCAGACCGCCAGGCGGTCCTTCAGCAGCTTCTTGACGCCGCGTTGTTGCAGGAACTTCGCCATCACGAGAGACGCACGCGGGGATCGACGAGCGCGTACAGCACGTCCGTCAGGATGTTCGAGAGGATGAACAGGGCCGCGAACATCGCGACGAAGACCTGCACGACGGGGAAGTCCTGCTCCTGGATCGCCTTGTAGAGGACGCGACCCATGCCAGGGATGTTGAAGTACACCTCGAGCAGCAGCGAGCCCATCACGAGGAAGGGCAGCGTCGTCATGATGCGCGTGATGATCGGGATCATCGCGTTCTTCAGCATGTGGACGAACATGATCTTCTTCTTCG
>JAUHYB010000010.1 GCA_030426745.1 bacterium | reverse complement strand
GCTGCGCGAAGGGCTGGGCCGAGGCGCCCGAGTCCTTCCAGAAGAGCGCCGAGGGCTGCTACCTGTCCGCGCGCATGGCCGAGTGCCGCCGCGACTGGGACGCCGCGCTGGACGCCTACGGGCAAGCTCGCGAGCTGGACCCGACGCACCGCTCGAACCTGTTCCAGTTCGCGCACCTCGCGGAGCGCACCGGCCACGACGAGGTCGCGGTCGAGTGCTACGAGACGCTGGTCGACATGCTGCCGATCGACAAGCGCGTCCTGATGAACCTGGGCGTCCTCTACGAGGACCTCGGCCGCGATCAGGAAGCCGCGTCCTGCTACGACACCGTCGTGCGCGGCGACGCCGCCGACCTGCGCGCCCGCCTCTACCTCGAGGACGCGCGCGCGGGCATGGACATGTACTACGACGAGGACATGGAGCGGAAGGAGGATCGCCTGAACCAGATCCTCCGCATCCCGATCACCGACTTCGAGCTGTCGGTGCGGGCGCGCAACTGCCTCAACAAGATGAACATCCTGTCGCTGGGCGACCTCGTCCGGAAGACGGAGCAGGAGCTGCTCTCCTACAAGAACTTCGGCGAGACCTCGCTGAACGAGATCAAGGAGATCCTGGGCTCGAAGGGCCTGCGCCTCGGCATGGCCCGCGAGGAAGCGGTCGCCAGCATCGAGTCGACGCGCCAGCGCTACACGACCGGCGAGAACGTCGAGGCGATGAACCTGCCGCTCGCGGAGCTCGAGCTGTCGATCCGCGCGCGCCGCACGGTCGAGTCGCTCGGCTGCCTGACGCTGGGCGACATCGTGCAGCACTCGGAGGACGAGCTGCTCGGCATGCCGAACTTCGGCGTCACCTCGCTGCAGGAGCTCAAGGAGAAGCTCTCCGAGCGCGGCCTGTCGCTGAAGTCGAAGGACGCCTGACCCGCCGCGAGGAGCGGCGGCGATGTACGAGTACCTCGAGGGCGAGGTGGCGTGGCGCGCGCCCGCGCGCGTCGTGCTGGACGTAGGCGGCGTCGGCTACGACCTGCTCGTGCCGATCGGAACGCGCATCCCCGCGTCCGGTCGCACGCGCGTCTGGTCGCACCTGGTGGTCCGCGAGACCGCGCACACGCTGTACGGCTTCGGCGACCGCAAGGAGCGCGAGTGGTTCCGACTCCTGCTCGAGGTCCGCGGCGTCGGCCCGACGATGGCGCTCGCGATCCTCTCCGGCCTCGCCCCCGACGACCTGGTCGAGGCGGTCCTGGCCGGTGACGCGGCCGCGCTGACGCGCGCGAAGGGCGTCGGCAAGAAGACCGCCGACCAGATCCTGCTGGACCTCGCCGACAAGGCCGCGGCGTGGAACGAGGCCCAGGGCGCCGCCCCCGCCGGGGCCGCGCCCGCCGCCGCGGACACCTCGATCGAGGACGCGGTCGGCGCGCTGCTCGCGCTCGGCTTCAAGGAGAAGGAAGCGCGCAAGAACGTCGAGCGCGCCGCGAAGGAGGTCGACGCGAGCGACCTCGAGGCGCTGGTGCGCGTCGCCCTGCGTTGAGCCCGCCGCTCGGCGCCCCACCCACGACCCCGAAGGACGCCGAATGGTCCCCCCCAACCGCAAGCTCACCCCCGGCGAGACGCGCATCCTGATCTGCGACGAGCTGTCGCCCGCCGCGCTCGGGGTCTTCGGCGAGCGCGGGCTGGAGCCGGTCGTGCGCACGGGCCTGGACGAGGACGCGCTGGTCGAAGCCGTGCGCGACGTCCACGCGCTGGTCGTGCGCAGCGCGACGAAGCTGACGCGCCGGGTGATCGAGGCCGCGCCCGAGTTGCGCGTGATCGGTCGCGCGGGCGTCGGCGTCGACAACGTCGACACCTCGGCCGCGACCGAGCGCGGCGTGGTCGTGATGAACACGCCCACCGGCAACACGACGACGACCGGCGAGCTGGCGATCGCGCTCCTGGTCTCCGTCGCGCGCCACGTCGTCACCGGCGACCGCCGCGTGCGCGCCGGCACCTGGAGCAAGAAGGGCCTCCTGGGCGCCGAGCTGACCGGCAAGCGCCTGGGCGTCATCGGCCTGGGCCGCATCGGCCGCGTCGTCGCCGAGCGCGCCATGGGACTGAAGATGGAGGTCGTCGGTCACGACCCCTACCTGTCCGCGACGGGCGCGGGATCGCCGGTGAACGGCGTCGAGCTCCTGGAGCTGGACGAGCTGCTCGCCACGAGCGACTTCGTCACGCTGCACGTCCCGCTGCTCGACTCGACGCGCAACCTCCTGTCGGAGGATCGCATCGCGCGGATGAAGCCCGGCGCGCGGCTGGTGAACGCGGCGCGCGGCGGCCTCGTCGACGAGGCCGCTCTGGCGCGCGCGCTGGACGAGGGCCGCCTGGCCGGCGCCGCGCTCGACGTGCTGGCCGAAGAACCCCCGTCCGCCGACCACCCGCTGGTCGGGCGCGACGACGTGATCCTGACGCCGCACATGGGCGCGTCCTCGCACGAGGCGCAGCACCGCGTCGCCGTCGACATCGCGAAGCAGATCGCCGACTTCCTGCTGGAGGGCGTCGCGCACAACTCGGTCAACGCGCCGGCGGTCGACTCCGACACGCTGCGCCGCATCGCGCCCTACGTGATCCTCGCCGAGAAGGTCGGCGCGTTCCTGGCGCAGCGCACCAAGGGGCCCGTGCGCAAGCTGGAGGTCACCGTCGGCGGCGAGCTCGCCGGCACCGACCCCGACTACCTCGCGCTGTCCGTGCTGGTCGGCGTGCTGAACCAGTCCGAGCTGGGCGTGAACCGCGTGAACGCGCCGCTGATCGCGAAGGACCGCGGCGTGCGCGTGTTGACGAACCGCGACGGCGACGCGCACTCCTACGCCAGCCTGCTGAAGGTGCGCGCGTCGACGCAGGGCGGCGAGGAGAGCCACCTGGTCTCGGGCACGGTGTTCGGCCGCGCGCCGCGCTTCGTGCGCGTCGACGACCTGCACCTCGACCTGGCGCCGGAGGGCTGCATCCTGATCACGCGCCACTCCGACCGGCCCGGCGTCATGGGTCGCATCGGCACGCTGCTGGGCGACGCGGGCGTGAACATCCGGCGGGTCGAGCTCGGCACGCCGGAGAAGGAGGGCGCCGACCACGCGGCGGGCTTCCTCTCGCTCGACGCGGAGCCGCCGGCGGAGGTGCTCGACGCGATCGCCCGCGTCGACGGCATCGAGGAAGCGCGCCTGGTCCGCCTCTAGCCCGCATCGGCGCCAGCCGCGCGGACGGTCCTCGCCGCCGACGGCCTCGCCGTCCTATGCTGGTGGACGACCCACGGCGAGGAGGCGCGGCATGCACGAGTTGGACCGCCTGAACGGCTTGTTGGAGCGGCAGGGGCTGCGGCTGGAGGCCGAGGTGCGCCGGATCGGCGACCTCTTGCGCGACCTCGCGCGGATGAGCCGCTTCCTGGCGCGCGAGTCCAGCCCCGCGGACGACGAGGTCGACGCCTGGATCGACGCGCAGTCGTTCGTGCAGGGCGCCGGCGGCTGGATGGTGCCGCGCGCCGCGCCGGGCAACGGACACGCGAAGGGCCGCGACTTGCTGGTGCTGTGGCGCGCGGAGTGCGCCGAGGACGACGCCTCGCGGCGCCTCGTGCACCGGCACCGACGCACGGGTGAGTACCTCGCCGGCGCGCTGAAGGAGCTGCCCGCCCTGCGCCGCGTCGTGCTGCGCACGCCGTGCGGCGTGCACCTCGCCTACCCGTCCTTCGACGCGTCGCGCCTGGCCGAGGACGCCTTCGACGCGATCCCGCTCGTGCGCGCGCTCGGCGGCGGCGCGGAGGGCCCGGCCGACCTGCGCTGGGGCACGCCGATCCACTCGCCGATCGACGCCGCGGTCGTGCTGTACGCCGGCCTGCCGGTCGACCCCGACGACCCGAAGAGCGGCGCGTGGCTGGTGGAGGTCGCGCTCGACACGCTGTTCGCCGAGTTCTCCGCGAGCGACGGCGAGCGCGGCGAGGAGCGGCTGTTCGTCGTGAACGCGGCGGGCGACTTCCTGTTCGAGGAGTCGTACCTGGAGGCGCCCGAGGCCGCGCCCGGCGAGCGCCTGCGCGGATCGCTGTTCGACCTGGGCGGCGAGCACTGGCAGCTGGACCTGGCCGACATGCGCGGCCGCGGGCGCGGGCGCATCGAGTTGCTGGCCGAGGACGGGCGCCACGAGCTGCTCGTGTTCCGACGCATCGAGGGCACCAGCTGGCTGTGCGCGGCGGAGATCTCGCGCAGCGTCCTGCTGGTCGAGTCGAACCGCCGCATCGAGGCGGCGCTGCGCTCGGTCGGCACGGGCGACTTCAGCCAGCGCGTCGACATCCGCGGGCTGGGCGAGCGCATGCAGAACCTGGCCGAGGCGTACAACGAGATGGCGGCGAGCCTGCAGCGCGAGGAGCGCGTGCGGCGCGAGGCCGAGGACGCGCTGGCCGAGGAGGAGCGGCGCGGCCGCTTGATCGCGGAGGTGTCGCCGGTCGGCATCTTCCGCGTCGACCGCAACGGCGAGCTCTCGTACCACAACCGCCGCGCGGCCGAGCTCGCGGGCGTCCCCCACGGCGAGCTCGCGACCGAGCGCTGGGAACACGCCATCCACCCCGACGACCGCGGCCGCGTGCTGTCCGCCTGGCGCAAGGCGATGGTCGAGCACGGCGAGTTCCGCTGCGAGCACCGCTACCTGCACGACAACGGCGCGGTCGTCTGGGTGCAGGCCGAGGCGCGCCCCGAGCGCGACCGCAAGGACCAGTTCCTGGGCATGGTCGGCACGACGACCGACATCAGCGAGCGCAAGCGCGAGGAGCTGCGCCGGCGGTCCAGCCAGGAACACCTGGCGACGCTGCTCGACTCGATCGCGGAGGGCGTGCTCGCGACGGACGGCGAGGGTCGCGTGACGCGCATGAACCCGCCGGCCGAGGACCTCCTGGGCTGGAGCGAGCGCGAGGCGCTGGGTCGCCGGCTGCCGGAGGTCCTGCGCTTCACGTCCGGCCCCGACGCCGCCGCCGAGCTGGTGCGGCCGTGCGTCGACGAGTGCCGCAAGCTCGAGCCGAGCAGCCCGCGACAGCTCGTGGACCGTCACGGGCGCACGCGGCGGGTCGAGCGCAGCGCCGCGCCCTTGCGCGACGAGGCCGACCACGTCGTCGGCGCCGTGATCTGCCTGCGCGACGTCACCGAGCGCCTGGAGTGGTCGGAGCGCGTCGCGCGCGCGCGCCGGTTGGAGGCCGTCGGTCAGCTCGCCGCCGGCATCGCGCACGACTTCCAGAACCTCCTGACCGGCATCGGCGGCGAGGCGGAGGCCGTCGCGCTGGCGCTGGGCGAGGACTCCGAGCACATGGACCGGCTGCTGTCGATCGTGCAGGCCGCGGACCGCGCGAACCACCTGGCGCGCGAGCTGTTCGCCTTCGCGCCGGGCGCGGACCGCGACGTCGTGCCGCTGTCGCCCGAGGCGCTCTTGCGCGAGCTGGAGGAGCGCCTGCGCCCCACGCTGGGCCCGCGCGTGCAGCTCGACGTCGAGGTGCAGCCCGACCTGCCGCGCTTCATCGGCGACGCGACGCAGCTCGGCAACGCGCTGCTCAACGTCGCGACGAACGCGCGCGACGCCATCGTCGAACGCGGCACGATCACGCTGTCGGCGCGCCGCGAGCACCTCGAGCCGAAAGAGGCGCGCGAGCGCGGGCTGTCCGCCGGCGACCACGTCGTGCTCACGGTCCGGGACGACGGTCAGGGCATGTCACCGGAGACGCGCGCGCACCTGTTCGAGCCGTTCTACACGACGCGGACCGAGCCGGGCGCGGGCCTGGGGTTGGCCGCCGTCGAGGCCTGCGTCGGCCGCCACGGCGGGCGCGTCGAGGTGGACAGCGCCGTCGGCAGCGGCACCGCCATCCGCATGTGGTTCCCGGCGACGCGCGAGCCGGCGGTGACGCTGGTCCCGCACGCGCCGCCCGAGATCCGCCGCGGCAGCGGGCACGTGCTGCTCGTCGACGACGAGGACATCGTGCGCAACTTCGCGGCGCGCAGCCTGCGCGACATGGGGTACGAGGTCACCGCCTGCGGCGACGGCGAGCGCGCGCTGGAGCTCTACGACGCGCGCCCCGAGGCCTTCGACCTGGTCCTGATGGACCTCGTCATGCCGGGCATGGGCGGCGAGGAGCTGTTCGAGGAGCTGCGCCGCCGCGACCGCGTGCCGCCGGTGCTGATCACCTCGGGCTACGGCGAGGAGCCGAGCGTGCGAGGCCTCCTGGATCGCGGCGCCGCGGGCTTCCTGGAGAAGCCGTTCCGCGTGCACGAGCTGTCGCAGGCGGTGGCGCGTCACGTGGCGGGGTCGCGCGTGCGGTGAGGGCATGTCGTCGCGGTGGCCGAAGGTACCGTGCCGGGTGCGAAATCATCGGGTCAGCGACACAGGGCGACCTCCGGCCGCCCTGTGTCGCTGACCCGATGATTTTGCACCCGGCACGGTACCTTCGGCCACGCCCCCCGCCGCTACACTCCGCCGCGCGATGACCGCCGAACGCCCCGCCGACACCGGCCCGCCCTTTGCCTGCGTCGTCTTCGACTGCGACTCGACCCTGTCGACGATCGAGGGCATCGACGAGCTCGCCGGGGACCGCGCGGAGGAGATCGCGGCGCTCACGGCGCGCGCGATGGCCGGCGAAGTCGCGCTCGAGGAGGTCTACGGCGCGCGCCTCGCGCTGCTGCGCCCCTCCCGCGACGCCGTCGCGCGGGTCGCCGAGCTGTACCTCGCGCGCGCGCTGCCGCACGCCGCGGAGCTCGTCGCGGCGCTGCGCGCGCTGGACAAGCGCGTCGCCGTCGTCTCCGGCGGGCTGCGCGAGGCCGTCCTGCCCTTCGCGCGCGCGATCGGCGTCGACGCGGACCTCGTCCGCGCGGTCCCGGTGCGCTTCGACGAGGCGGGCGCCTACGCCGGCTTCGACGACGCCTCGCCGCTGGCGCGCAGCGGCGGCAAGCCGGCCGTGGTGGCGGACCTCGTCGCGCCCTGCCGGCCCGGCCGCGCGGCGCTCGTCGGCGACGGCGTGACCGACCTGGAGGCCGCCCGCGAGGTCGAGCGCTTCGTCGCCTTCGCCGGCGTCGCGGACCGCCCGGCGGTCACCGGAGCCTCCCACCACGTCGTGCGCCGCGCGGACCTCGCCGCGCTGGTGCCGATCCTGTTCACCGCGGAAGAACGCGCGGCGCTCGCGGCGAGCGGCGCGCACGACGCCCTCCTCGCCGCCGCCGAAGGAGCACGACCGTGACCCTCTGGATCCCCGGACCGACCGAAGTGCGCGAGGAGATCCTCGCCGAGTGCAGCCGCCCCGCCATCGGACACCGCGCGCCGGAGATGCGCGAGCTGATCGAGCGCATGGACCCGCACCTGCCACTGGCGTTCGGGCTCTCGGGCGACTCGACCGCGCAGTGCGCGGTGCACTCGGTCAGCGCGTCCGGCTTGATGGAAGCGTCGCTGCGCGGCGTCGGCCCGCGCGTGCTGTCGGTCGTGAACGGCGCCTTCTCGAAGCGCTTCCGCGACATGGGCGAGCTGATCGGCAAGGACGTCACCACGCTCGACGTCGCCTGGGGCTCGGGCGTCGCGCCCGACGACCTCGCGCGCGTCCTCGAGCAGGACGGACCGTTCGACGCGGTGACCCTCGTCGCCAACGAGACCTCGACCGGCGTCGTCACGCCGCTCGCGCCCGTCGCGGACGTCGTGCGCCGTCACCCCGGCACGCTGCTCCTGGTGGACCTGGTCAGCTACATCGCCGGCGCGCCGGTCGACTTCGACGCGAACGGCATCGACTTCGGCTTCGCGGGCGTGCAGAAGGCGTTCGCGCTGCCGCCCGGGATCGCGGTGTGCGCCGCCTCGTCGCGCTACATGGACGCGGCGCGCGCGCAGGAGCACCGCGGTTGGGCGCTCGACCCGGTGCGCGTCGTGGAGGGACACGCGCAGAAGAAGACGCCGGCGACGCCGTGCACGCCGCTGTACTACGCGCTGGCGAAGCAGCTCGAGGACATCAGCGCGGGCGTCACGCTGCCCGAGGGCGAGCGCGACAAGACCGGCGCGGCGGCCTGGGACGCGCGCTTCGCGAAGCACGCGCGCATGCGCGACCGCACGCTGGCGTGGGCGTCCGACCACGGGCTGGAGCCGTTCCCCGCCGAGGGCTTCCGCTCGCCCACCGTGTCCTGCATCTCGTCCGGGGACCTCGACACGGCGGCGTTCGTCGCGGGGCTCGCCGAGCGCGGCTTCCGCATCTCGAACGGCTACGGCGACCTGAAGGGCCGCACGTTCCGCATCGGACACATGGGCGACCACGACGAGCCGGGGCTCGAGCGCCTGCTGGCCGCCGCGGA
Source organism: bacterium (assembly GCA_030426745.1). Taxonomy (GTDB): domain Bacteria; phylum Planctomycetota; class UBA1135; order UBA1135; genus JACKHV01. The sequence goes on along the minus strand of JAUHYB010000010.1, from coordinate 21,466 downwards.
CGAGGTGCTCGCCGCGCGCTGACCGGCGCCCCGCCCGCAGGGCTCAGTGGCTGACCCGCACGCCCAGGTAGGCCGTGCGGCGATGCTGGTCGAACTCGTCGTACTCGGAGCGCTGCGGCTCGGTGATCCCCTGGAAGCCGACGTAGGCCTCGACCCCTTCGACGAAGGTCCATCCCAGGCGTCCGTCGAGCCGCAGGTACTCGGCCTCCGGCAGCAGCGCCCCCATGCCCTGCACGCCGTAGAAGCCGAGGTCGAACTCGAGGTTCTCGAGGATGTCGTAGTACGACCGCAGGCTGAACGAGTGCTTCGGCGACTGCTCGCCGGTCGGCAACAGCTCGCCCGTGTCCTTCACCCGGTACTCGCCGTGGTGGTACGAGTAGCTCGAGCGCAGCTTCCAGCGCTTGATCGGCTGCAGGTCCAGCGCGAGCTCCGCGCCGTAGGCCTCGCCGTCCGAGTTGTTGGTGTACAGCGCCAGGTCCGGGTCGAGGTAGTGCAGGTCGTCGTAGTCGTTGAAGTACAACGCGAGGTCGGACGCCAGCCACGCCGTCGGCTCGTACCGCGCGCCGACCTCGTACGCGATCAGCGTCTCCGACCGGAAGTCGTCGTTCCCCCAGAACGAGTCGGCCCGCTCCTCCAGCGACGGCGTCCGCACCGCGCGCGAGATCGCCGCCCACAACATGTACGGCTCGTCCGGCGTGTAGGACGCCCGGATCGTCGGCTGGAACTCGACGCCCGTCAGCTCGTTGTACTCGATCGTCGCACCGTAGGTCAGGGTCGTGTCCGAGTCGCCGATCCGCCAGGTGTCGAGCGCGAACGCGCGCACCGCGTCCAGGTTGTGGCGCTCGGGGTCGAACGCCAGCCAGAAGGGGTCGTCGCCGAAGAAGTACGAGTAGGTGTGGCGGTACCCCACGCCCCAGTTCAACTGGTGCGACTCGCCGAGGTGCGAGGTGCGGTCGTACTCGAAGTCGAACACGTCCACGCGGATGTCGGCCAGGGTCGGCAGGTCCTGCTGGTCGGACGTGTACCACGCCTGCCAGCGCGACCCCTCGTCGGGGTCGCTCATCCTCGCCAGGAACTGCGCGCCCTTGCGGTCGTCCTGCACGTGGATCGCGTCGAAGGTGTCCAGGTCGTAGCCGCGGTTCTCGAACTCGCCGGCGTAGCCGCGCGCCCAGACCGTGAAGTCGTAGCCCGCCTGCTTCCAGTCGAAGCGCGTGCCGAAGCTGCCGACCTGCCAGCGCTGGTCCTCGTCGATCGCGGGGTTCGCCAGCGTGTCGTACTGCACGCCGCGCGCCCAGGCCCGCACGTACGCGTCCTCGCCGATCTTCGCCCCGTAGCGGCCGCTGACCAGCCGGTCGTCCGTCGCCGTGTGCGCGTGCAGGTGCCAGCCCTGCGTGTCGGCGCCGTGCTTGGTGATGATGTTCACCACGCCGTGCACGGCGTTCGTCCCCCACAATGCGCCGCCCGGTCCGCGGACGACCTCGATACGGTCGATGTCGTCCATCATCACGTCCTGGATCGGCCACCACACGCCGGCGAACTGCGGTGAGTAGACGACCACGCCGTCGATCATCACCAGGAGCTGGTTCAGGTACGACTGGTTCATCAGCGACAGGCCGTTGCCGAAGCCGCGGCTGGTCACGTCCCAGGATCCGGTCGTCCAGCGCGACACGTAGAACCCCGGCACCATGCGCAGCGCGTCGGGCACGGACGTGAAGCCCGACCGGCGGATCTCGTCGCCGGTCAACACGTAGACGGCCGCGGGGACCTGCGACAGGGGCTCGGCGCTGCGTGTCGCGATCGTCACCTCGATGTCCATCAGCTCCTCGAGCGAGTACTCGGTGAAGTCGATGTCGTCGGGGCCGGCCAGCGGCTCGCCGCTGGGCGACGCGTGGGTCGTCGCCAGGGCGCAGAGCGCGATCGGCGCGATCCAGGCTCTCATGGCGAGCCTCCTCGTCCGCTCGGAGAGCGTCTCGTGGCGCGCGGCGGATCGGGGGAGCGCTCCGGCGCGCGCGGGTTCGGGGATACGGTCTCGCATCGGAATCAGGCGCTGCGGTCGCGCGACTCGCGGGCCACGGCGATCCAGTGTTCGATACGGGAGTACAGGAGCTCGGGGTCGACCGGCTTCGGCACGTGGTCGTCCATGCCGGCGTCCAGGCACAGCTGGCGGTCGCCCTGCAACGCGTTCGCGGACAGCGCGATGATCGGCATGCGCCCGCCGGTCTCCTTCTCGCGCTCGCGGATCCACTCGGTCGCGCGGTAGCCGTCCATGACGGGCATCTGGCAGTCCATCAACACCAGGTCGACGCCGCCGCGCTCGACGGCCTCGATGGCTTCCTGCCCGTCCGCGGCGACCTCGACCAGGTAACCGCGGCGCTTCAGCAGGGCGACGGCCAGGCGTTGGTTCACCTGGTTGTCCTCGGCGACCAGGATGCGCACCGCCTGGCGCGGTCCGATCGTCGCCTCGGGCGGCAACACGATCGGGCGCGGCGGCGTCACGTCGGGGCGCGCCTCCGACTCGATCACGCCCAGCGCGTCCGCGACGGCGTCGAACAAGCGCGAGCCGCGCAGGGGTTTCGTCAGCACCTGGTCGACGCCGGCGCCGACCAGCTCGCCGCGCACGGCCAGCGCGGTCAGCGGGATCATCGCGACGAGCTTGGCGTCGTCGCGCGCGCCGGCCTCGCGGACGCGGCGGCAGACCTGGAAGACCTGCAGCGCGGACCCGCTGGTGTCGACCAGGAACAGCTCGGGCCGCTCGTCGTCGTCCAGGTCCTCGAGGTGCGCGACGGCCGCGTCGACGTCCGCGTGGCCCGAGACCTCGATGCCCCAGCCGGACAGCTGGCCCTCGAGCAGGCCGCGCAACGTCTCGTTGCCCTCGATCAGCATCGCGCGGCGTCCGCGCAGGTCCTCGATCGTCGGCGCCAGGTCGCGGCGCTCGTCGGCCGTCACCTCGTCGCGGCGGAACGGGATGCGCGCCTCGAAGCACGCGCCCTCGCCCAGCTCGCTCTCGATCGACAGCTTCCCGCCCATGCGCCGCACCAGCTCGGAGCTGATCGCGAGACCCAGGCCCGTGCCGCCGAACTTTCGCGTCGTCGAGCTGTCCGCCTGCGTGAACGGCTCCAGGATCGCGTCGTGCTTGGCGGGGTCGATGCCGATGCCGGTGTCGCGCACCGACAGCAGCACGTGCACCGTCTCGTCGTCCTCCTCCTCGACGCGCGCGCTGACCTGCACCTCGCCTTCGTCGGTGAACTTCAGCGCGTTCGACAGCAGGTTCGTCAGCACCTGGCGCAGGCGCGTCGGGTCGCCGCGCAGCGTCGACAGCGCGTCCGCCTCCTGCAGGCAGATCAGCTCGACGCCCTTCTGCTCGAAGTGCTGCGCGAACATGTCACCCAGCTCCTCGATCATCGAGACCAGGTCCAGCTCTGAGTCCTCCAGCACGAGGCGGCCGGCCTCCAGCTTCGAGAAGTCGAGGATGTCGTTGATCAGCGCGACGAGCTGCTCGCCGCACGCCTGCACGGTCTCCAGCATCCCGCGCTGCTCGTCCGACAGCTCGGTCTCGAGGACGATGCCGGCCATGCCGATCACGCCGTTCATCGGCGTGCGGATCTCGTGGCTCATGTTCGCGAGGAACTCGGCCTTCGTGCGCGCGGCGGCCTCGGCCGCGTCCTTCGCGCTGCGCAGGTCGCGGTTCGCCTCGAGCAGCTCGCGCGTGCGCTCGCCGATGCGCGCCTCGAGCTGCAGGTGGTGCTGCTGCAGCTCCTCGTCACGCTGCTGGATGCGCTCCAGCATGCGGTTGAAGTTCTCCGCCAGCGCGCCGAGCTCGTCGCCCGAGAAGTGCTGCGCGCGCAGCGTGTAGTCCTTGGTCTCCTCGACGCGCCGCGCCAGGCCGCCCAGCGCCAGGATCGGGCGCGAGATCAGCCGGGAGACGCCGACCGCCAGCAGGCAGGTCAGGCCCAGCGTGACGAGACCCAGCACCGCCATGCGCCCCACGTCGCTCAGCACGCGCGCGCGGACGCCCGCCATGTCGGAGCGCACGTAGATCGTTCCGAGCACGACGGGGCCGTCCCAGATGACGCGCGTGACGTCGTAGAAGCCCTCCGCCGTCTCACGGTCCGAATCCGCGACCGCGACGGACTTCGGCGCGACCTCGCCGCCGCGCGACCACTCGGCGAACAGCTCGCCCTGCGCGTCGTACAGCACCGCCTGTCGCGTGCTCTCGATCAGCGCGAGGTCGGCCAGCGCCTCCCGCGCGTAGGTGTCGTCCAGGAACAAGAGCGCGGACGCGCAGTCCCGCCCCAGCGTCTCGGTCGTCGCCTCGATCGTCTTGTGGTGCGTCTCTCGCGCGCTGCCCCAGTTCTGCGCGGCTTGCAGGAGCAGCGCGGCGAGCAGCGTGACGGCGCACGACACGCCGACCAGCACACCGATCTTGACGCGCAACGGTAGGGAGTTCATTCGTCGTCTCCGATCGTCTCGACGATCTCCGCGTGCTTCAGCACTTGCGAACTGATGGCCAATCCCGACTCCTTCAGCACCCCGGTGTTGACCTGGAAGCGGATCCGCCCCTCGACCAGGTGGAAGTTCGCGTCCGCGCCGAGCTCGGCGAAGCCCTTGCGGTCACCGATCAGCAGGATCGGTTCGCCGGCGCAGCGCTCGATCAACTTGCGCTCGTCCTTCTCCGAGAGGCCGCACGCGAAGATCAGGTGGCCGGTCGGCTTCTTCGGCACCTTCTTCAGGTGACGCACGACGACGTCGCGGTCGTGCGGGCGCTTGTCCTCGAACGCGTCCGCCAGCGAGTCGCCGAAGCGGTCCTCGCCGACGACGGTGACGACCATCGGGTCGTCCTTCTTGCCCAGCGCCTCCGCCGGCCACGTCGTGTACTTGAAGAAGTGCAGGACGAACGCGGCCTTGACCGCGTACTCGCGCCGACGTTCCTCGTCCGGATCCGGCGGGTCGCGCCGCGCTTCCGACCTGACGACGCCGTCCCCGTTCCCGACGGCGGAGTCGGGCACGGAGATCGCGACGGAGTGGAGGCAGAGCGCGACGAGGAGGATCGCGGCGAGCCGACGCAGCCTGGGGAAGGGCACGCGACACGCGCGGATCCACCGGGCGGCACCCTCCTGCCTCGTGGGGATCGAGGTCGGGTCGTGCAACGCGGGGACGAAGGGAGGTGTGGGGACCTCTCCTTGTCGAGCCCGCGCGGAGCCCCCCTTGAGCCGGATCGAGACACCCCGGGGCCGCGAGCGGGCCTGCCGGGGCCTTCCGCGGGGGTCCGGGCCTCGTTCCGCGCCGGAGGCCCCGCGAACGCCCGTTCGCGGCCCTCCCTGTCCCGGGTGAGGCCCCGCGGCGATCCCGCGCGCGGGTCTCCGGAGACACCTCGGGAGAGGCCTCGGCGGGCCGCCGCGCGGTCCCCCGCCCCGCCTACAGGCCCTCGGCGCGGGCCAGCAGCAGCGCGATCTCGCGCACGTCCTCGCCCGACAGGCGGTGCAGCTGGTGCATCAGCGTGCGGTCCGGATCCAGCATCGACCAGCGCTCGGGGTCGCGCGCCAGCCGCGTGTCCAGCACGCGCAGGAAGTCGCCGAGCAGCTCGCGGTACGCGCGGCCGTGCGGCAGCGGGCCGTCGGTCTCGACCTCCGCCGACTGCACGACGTCGGCGAACGCCAGGCGCGGCTCGTCCAGCTCGCACATCGCCGTCAGCTGCGCGCGGTACTCGAGCTGCTGCTGGATCGCGATCGGAGAGAAGCCGTTGTCCATCACCAGCAGCATCGCGCGGCCCAGGTTCTCGTGCAGCGGCAGGAAGCGCGTGCGGTCGCACAGGTGCCCCTGCTCGTGCACGGCGACGCACTCGACGACCTCGGTCAGCGACACGCCCGGCTCGCCCGCCGCGCGGCGCTCCGCGAGCACCGCCAGCCGCACGCGCCGCGATTGCTCCAGCGACGGCTTCAACGCGCGGCGTTCGCGCGCCCGCGCGTCGGGCGTCGTCGGCGAGACGCTGAGCGGCACGCCCGTCACCTCCAACGCGCGCCGCACGCGGTCCGCGCCGCCGGGCTCGTCGAACCACTCGTCCAGCGACGTCCACCGCGCGTGGTCGCGCCGCACCGCGGACAGCTCGATCCAGTAGCCCTCGTGCAACGCGGCGCCGCTGATGCGGTAGTTCCCGTTGCCGTTCCGCCCGTGCGAGTCGACGCCTTCGCAGATCGCGATCGTGCCCGACCACGGCACGCCCAGCAGCTCACCGGACTGCTCCTCGACCAGGAGGCTTCGCAGGATCATCCCGTCCAGCCCGCGGCCGATCAGCGTGCCGACCGTCGCGAAGCGGCCGATGCGCGCGAGCTCGTCCGCGATGCCCGGCACCGGTTCTCCCGCGCGGCCCAGGCCGGCGCGCTCGTCCGCGCTCGAGAAGCGCAAGCCGGGATGCAGCAGCGCGCCGATCGCGCCGTAGCCCGAGCGCGGCGACGCCGCGAAGGACGCGCGCACGCGGTCGACGTCCGTCTCGCCGCCGAGCGCCTCGTGCGCGCGCGCGAACGCCGGCGCCAGGCCGTCCAGCCAACGCGTCAGCGGATCGCGCCCGTCCGCCTCGCGCGGCGCGACGCCGCGGTCGCGGGGCGCGGTGGGCGTCGACGGCGCCGGCGGCGTCGTGTCCGGCGGCGCGAGCACGTCCGGCAGCGCCGTGTCGACGTCGCCGCGCCCCGACAGGCTGTCGCGCAGCACCTGCACGAGCCGCGCGCCGGCCATCGCGCGCGACTCCAGCGCCAGGCCCCCCGCCGGATCCGCCGCGCCGTCGCCGTCGTCGGTCGCGAGCGCGCGCGCCACGTCCTCCGCCTCCTCGAACCAGCCGGCCGCGACCAGCGCGTCCCCCAGCGCCGCCAGCTCCGCGGCGGTCGCGCCGTCCGCCGTCGCGCGCGCCGCCGTCACGACCGCGCGGACGCGCGGGTCGCGCGGGTCGCCGTCCGCGTCGAGCACGTGATCCGGCAGCCCGGCCGCCCAGTCGGCGACCGCCTCGTCGAAGCGTCGCAGGTGGAAGGCCGCGGCGCGCGACAAGGACGGCGCGTCCTCGCCCTCCTCCTCCGCGGCCGGTGACAGGAGCGCCATGCCCAGCGCGCTCTCGCCGTCGAGCAACCACAGCCGACCGCGCATCTCCGCGCGGTACGCGCCCGGCCGCGACGCCAGCGCCAGGTGCAGCGCGCGGCGCCCGGGGTCGCTGTCGAAGCCCGCGAACGCCATGCGCTCGACGAGCCGCCGCAGGTCCTCGTCGTCCGGGTCCGCCTGGCGCAGCAACGCCAGCCCGCGCTCGTAGCCGGCGCGCACGGCCTCGCGGCGCGCCTGCTGCAGCTCGACCAGCGCGGTCTCGACCTCGAGCCACACGCGGTCCGCGCGCGACAGTCCGACGCGCGCGAGCGGGTCGCGCAAGCTCGCCAGCGCGGCGTCCGGTTCCCGCGCGTCCATCGCGTACTCCGCGAAGCGCACGCGGAAGAACGCGGCTTCCCACGGCTCGCGCGCCAGCCGCACCGCGCGGGCCTCGTGCTGCATCGCGCGCGCCGCGTCGCCGTCCAGCGACGCCACCCACGCCCGGCCGTGGTGCGCCCACGCCGACCGCGGGTCCAGGCGCGCCGCGTGGTCGAAGCGGCGCGCGCCGTCCGATCCCTCGAGCCGCCCGGCCAGGTACTGGTCGCGCGCGTCATCCGGGTCGTCGAGCAGCGCGGCGCGGCGCTCGCCCCACACCTCGGGGCCGCGCAACGCCCGGCGGCGCAGGTCGTCGGCCAGGCGCGCCGGCGCGATCCACGCGGGCTCCAGCGCCAGGGCGCGGTCGAGCGCGGCGCGCAGCGCGTCGTCGTCCTGCGTGGCGCCGTCCAGCGTGGCGCCGTCCGAGGCCAGCCGCCGCGCTTCCGCGAACGCCGCCGAGGCCTCGGGCGAGACCGGCGGCGCGGGCCGCGGCGGCGAGACCGCGCAGGCCGCGGCGAGGCAGGCGAGCGCGGCGCACAGGACGCCCGCGCGACGCGGCGCCCTCGGCGCGGAACTCCGACGGACGTGCGCTCGCATGCGCAGGTTGTAGCCGTCGCGCGCGCCGCTCACCAGCCCGATCGCTCCGGGCTAGTTCGTGAAGGCCTCGAGCACGGCGTCCTCGCCCTGCTCGCGGTCCAGGCGACCGTGCCAGGTCACGCCGCGCAGCGCTTCGGCCATCGACGGGCCGCGCCCGCCGTTCACCGCGCCGGTGTAGACGCGCAGCTGGTCGACGAACTCGGCGTCGAAGTGGCGCTGCAGCAGCGTCGGTCCGCTCTCCAGGAGCACGCGCCGGATGCCCGCCTCCCACATCCACGTGTGCACGTCGCGCAGCGCGACGCGGCCGTGCTCGCCGGTGTGCAGGCCGACGATCTCGGCGCCTGCTTCGCGCAGGGCGCGCGCGCGCGGCGCGTCCATGCCGGCCAGCGTCAGGATCGTCACGGGACCCGCCGCTTCGCCGTCGCCGGGCGCGTCGAACAGGCGCGCGGTCGGCGGCGTGCGCAGCATCGAGTCCATGACGACGCGGCGCGGCGCGCGCGACAGGTCGCCGGGAACGCGCACGGTCAGGCGCGGGTCGTCCTCCAGCACGGTGCCGACGCCGGTCAAGATCGCGTCGACGCGACCGCGCAGTACCTGCACCTCGTTCAAGGACGCCGACGAGGTGATCCAGCGTCCGCCGCCGACGTCCTCCGGCGGCGAGAGTTGGCCGGTGCGCGTCTGGGCCCACTTCGCGATCGTCCACGGCCGCGGGCGGCGGTAGCGGTCGGGCAGGTTCCAGACGAGGAAGTGCGGCGAGACCTCGGCCAGCGCGGCGGCGCCCGGCAGGAGGTGCACGTTCACGCCGGCCTCGCGCAGGAGCTCCAGGCCCTTGCCGCGGTGGCGCGGGTCCGGGTCGAGCTCGCCGACGACGACCTCGCCGATGCCGGCGTCCAGGATCGCCTCGACGCAGGGGCCGGTCTTGCCCGTGCTGCAGCAGGGCTCGAGCGTGACGACCAGCGTGTCCCAGTCCTCCCGCGGCACGCCGGACGCCTCGGCGGCGGCGAGCGCCTCGCGCTCCGCGTGCGGGCCGCCCCAGAAGCGGTGGACGCCCTTCGCGACGACCTCGCCCCGCGACAGCACGGCCGCCCCCACGCAGGGGTTCGGCGCCACCTCGAAGCGGTGCGCCGACGCCTCCTCGCCCAGCTCGCGCAGGAGCCGGCGCAGGAGGGGCTCGTTCAGGCTCTCGAGGGCGGGTTGGACCATCGCGTCGGCGGCCGGTTCGTCGGGTTTCGTGGAGCAGGGCGCGCCCCCCGGGCCGCCCGAGGGGGTCTCCCCGGTCGTCTCGAAGGCCTCGGCCCACTGCATTCTATCCCCTCCGGTATTCATCGGACGCGGCGGCACGCCGTCGTGAATGGCCCGCGGATCGCTCCGCTTCGAGGGCGCGCCGGGAAAAAGGCGCGCGGGCGGGTGGCCATCGGCGGGCCCGGCACGGAACATACCCGCCGCGCACTCCCGCGTGGACGCATCGAACTCCAGAAATCCCCACCAGGCGCCGCCGGAACCGCTCCGGACGCGCCCGACCGACATGAGCAAGGCACCCCTTCGCGTCGCCGTCACCGGCGCCGCCGGACAGATCGGATACGCGCTGCTGCCCCGCATCGCCAGCGGCCAGATGTTCGGGCCCGACCAGCCCGTGATCCTCCACATGATCGAGATCCCGCTCGAGAAGGCGATGAACGCGCTCTCGGGCGTGGCGATGGAGCTGGAGGACTGCGCCTTCCCGCTGCTGCAGGACATGGTGCTGACCAGCGACCCGAACGAAGGCTTCAAGGACGTCGACTGGGCGCTGCTCGTCGGCTCGAAGCCGCGCGGCGCCGGTATGGAGCGCGGCGACCTGATCCGCGAGAACGGCCCGATCTTCACCGGCCAGGGCCGCGCCATCAACGACCACGCGTCGTCCGACGTGCGCGTCGCCGTCGTCGGCAACCCGTGCAACACGAACTGCCTGATCGCGATGCACTCCGCGAAGGACGTGCCGGACGAGCGCTTCTCCGCGATGACGCGCCTCGACCAGAACCGCGCGCAGGCGCAGCTGGCGAACAAGGCGGGCGTGCACAGCTCGTCGGTGTCGAACACCTTGATCTGGGGCAACCACTCCGCGACGCAGGTGCCCGACTTCATCAACACCAAGATCGACGGCAAGCCGGCGCACGAGGTGATCACCGACCGCGCGTGGCTCGAGGGCGACTTCTTCACGACGGTGCAGAAACGCGGCGCCGCGATCATCGAGGCGCGCGGCCTGTCCAGCGCCGCGTCGGCCGCCAACGGTCTGATCGACCACGTGCGCGACCTGCGCAACGCGACGCCCGCCGGCGAGTGGCGCTCGGTCTGCGTCAAGTCCGACGGCAGCTACGGCGTGACCGAGGGCCTGATCTCCTCCTTCCCCGTGCGCGCCGACGGCGAGGGCGGCTGGGAGATCGTGCAGGGCCTCGAGCTCGACGCCTTCCTGCAGGACCGCCTGACGAAGACCGTCGCCGAGCTCGAAGGCGAGCGCGAGACGGTCAAGGACCTGCTCGCGTAGCCGCGCGTTCCGCGGCTCGACGCGGACCGCACGCACCCACCGCGCGGCCCCCGCGCCGGTCCCCGCCCTCGCGGCGCGGCCGGCGCGGGGGCCGCGCGCTTCTCGTCCGCGGCGCGGTACGGCAGCATGGGCGCACGCCCACGACCTCGCTCGCCGTCGAACGGATCCCGACATGCGCACGCCCTCGCTCACGACCGCGCTCCTCGCCCTCGCCGCCCTGCTCGCGCCCGCGTGCAACAGCGCCGCGCCGATCCACCCGCCCGGCTCCGCGGCGCTCGTCGGTTGCGCGGGCGAGCTGGACTGGATCCACCTGGACAGCGGGCTGCGCAAGCGCACCTACGCCACGACGCCGCGCCCCGACGTCGTGCGCGTCGCGCAGGCCGGCGGCCAGGTCGCGATCCTCGACCGCGCGGCGGAGACGGTGACGGTCTTCGACGCCGTGGACCGCGTGCAGCGGCGCGTCATCGCGCTGCCGGCCGGCAGCCGCCCGGTGGACGTCGACTTCGCGGACCGGCGCTCGAAGCTGGCCGTCGCCGCGGCGGGCGGCACGACGCTGTACCTGGTCGGCACGCGCACCGGCGACACGCTGGTGCGGCTCGACTGCGGCGCGACGCCGGTGGCCGTGGCGCCGTTCGACGACGCGCTGGCGGTCGCCTTCGACGCGCCCGCGTCCGTCGGCGTGGTGACCGCGGACCTGACCGAGGTCACGCGGCGGCTCGCGCTGCCCGCGACGCCGACCGACGTCGCCGCGCACCCGGACCGCGACGAGCTGTGGTTGACGAGCGCGAACGCGAACACGCTGATGATCGCGGACGTCGCCGGTTCCGAGGTCCGCGTGGCGCCCTGCCCCGGCGGACCGAGCGCGATCCGCGTCACCTACGACGGCGCGCGCGCGCTGGTCCTGTGCGCCGCCTCCGGGGACGTCGCGTGCTTCGACACGAAGACCCACGCCGAGCTCTGGCGCGCCACCCCCGCCGCGCGCAAGGACGGCGGCCGCGCGACGCCGACAGACATCGAGCTCGAGCCGCCCGGCGCGCACCTCCTGGTCGTGATCGGCGACGACGACCGCCTGGACGAGCTGGACGTCGCGAGCGGCGCGTGGGTGCGCTCGCTGCCGACCGCGCCGCGCCCGGGCGGCGTGGGTTGGTTGCGCGTCCGCGCGAACGCGCGCATGCCGGGCGGCGGGTCGACGCCGTAGGGCGTCCCCAAGCGCGTCGCGCGGTAACTCTGCCGCGTTCCGCGGTGACTCTGCCGCGTCCCGCGGTGACTCTGCCGCGTCCCGCGGTGACTCTGCCGCGTCCCGCGGTGGACGAGGATCCTTCGCGCCCGCTCGCGGCGAGTCCTAAGCTGCGGACCGCCCGCTCTCCGCGATCGCTCGCATGAACCCCGCACCGCACCATCCGATGACGCCCCGCGAAGCCCTCGAACACCTGCAGGCCGAGATGAACGCGTCGATCCTCGGCCAGGAGGACGTCGTCCGCCTGCTGCTCGTCGCGCTGCTCGCCGACGGTCACGTGTTGATGGAGGGCCTGCCCGGCGTCGCGAAGACGCGCTCGATCAAGACGCTCTCGCGGCTGGTCGAGTCGGAGTTCCGGCGCGTGCAGTTCACGCCCGACCTGCTGCCGTCGGACGTGACGGGATCCGAGATCTACCGCGAGAAGACCGGCGACTTCGCGTTTCAGGAAGGGCCGATCTTCGGCAACCTCGTGCTGGCCGACGAGATCAACCGCGCTCCGGCGAAGGTGCAAGCCGCCTTGCTCGAGGCGATGGAGGAACGGCAGGTGACGGTCGCGGGCACGACGCACCGCTTGCCCGAGCTGTTCCTGGTGCTCGCGACGCAGAACCCGATCGAGCAGGAGGGCACCTACCCGCTGCCCGAGGCGCAGATGGACCGCTTCCTGGTCTACGTCGAGGTCCCCTACCCCGAGCCGGCGAACGAGGCTGCGATCCTGCGGCTGGTGCGTTCGGAGAACACCGGCGGCGGCGCGGGTGACGCGCGGCGCATCGACCCGGCGCTGCTGTTCGCGGCGCGCGCTGAAGTCGGCGCGATCCACGTCGCCGAGGCGGCCGAGCAGTACATCGTCGACCTCGTCGTCGCGACGCGCGAGCCGCAACGACACGGCGGCGACCTGGAGCGCTGGATCCGCCTGGGCGCCAGCCCGCGCGGCACGATCGCGCTGGACGCAGCGTCGCGTGCGCACGCCTGGCTGGCGGGGCGCGACTTCGTGTCGCCCGAGGACATCCGCGCCGTCGCGCCGGCCTGCCTGTCGCACCGCGTGCACCGCAGCTACGAGGCCGAAGCGGAAGACGTCTCGCGCGGCCGCATCATCGAGAGCCTGCTCGAGGTCGTCGTCCCCGCCTGAGGAACGCCGATGACCGCGCGCGTCTCGATCGACCTGGACGAGCTGGCGCTCCTGCGCGCCGAGGCGCACGGGTTCTCGTTCCTGCCGCACCAGCCGGTGTCGTCGTTGCTCGCGGGGAGGCACGACTCGCGCCTGCGCGGACGCGGCCTCGCGTTCGACGAGCTGCGCGCCTACCACCCCGGCGACGACGTGCGCACCATCGACTGGCGCGCGACGGCGCGGCTGCGCACGACCTACGTGCGCACCTACACCGAGGAACGCGAGCGCCCCGTGCTGCTGCTCGTCGACCAGCGCGCGCCGATGTTCTTCGGCAGCCGCCGCGCGACGAAGTCGGTCGTCGGCGCGGAACTCGCGGCGCTCGCGGCGTGGCGCACGCTGTCGGTCGGCGACCGCGTCGGTGGGCTGGTGTTCGACGACGCGGACGTCGTCGAGGTGCGGCCGCACCGGAGCCGCTCGCGCGCGCTGCACCTCTTGCACGAGGTCGCGCGCAAGAACGCCGCGCTGGCCGAGCGGCGAGGCCGACCCGCGCGGACCGCGGACTCGGAGCGTTCGCACGTCACGCTCGACCGCGTGCTCGACGCCGCGGCGCGCCTCGCGCGGCACGACCACCTCGTCGTGTTGATCAGCGACCTGACCGACGCCGGCGAGAGCGTACGGCGGCGCGTCGCCGCGATCCAGCGCCGCAACGACCTGCTGGTCGTGCCCGTCTTCGATCCGCTGGGCGCCGCGCTCGCGGCGCGACCCGGCATGGTCGCCGCCCACCGCGACCCGGCGACCGGGCACGAGGACCGCGTGCGCGTGCCGACCGGCGCCGTCTTCGAGGACGCCTACCGCGCGGAGTTCGCCTCGCTCGTGGACGAGTGGGCGTCGCTGTTCCGCGCGCTGCGCGTGCCGCTGTTGCCCGTCTCGACCGCCGAGCCCGTCGCGGACCAGTTGCGCCGACTGTTCGGCGCCGCGCCGCGTTGATCAGGACACGCTCCACCGCGCTTCCGACGATGCAGGACATCCGCCTCGACCGACTGCACGACCTGGCCTTGCCGCCGGAGGTCGGGCCGTGGCCGCTCGCGCCCGGCTGGTGGGTCGTGATCGCGCTCGTCGTGATCGCGGGTGCGTGGATCGCGCGGCGAGCCTTCGTCGCGCGCCGGCGGTCCGCCTATCGACGCGAGGCGCTGCGCGAGCTGGACCGCGCGCGGACCGCTATCGACGCGTCGGTCGTGTTGCGGCGCTGCGCGCTGGTCGTCTTGCCGCGCGAGGCCGTGGCGGCGCTGGTCGGCGACGCGTGGGCGGACTGGCTGCGCGACCGCGCGCCGATCGCGATGCCGCGCGAGGTGCGGGACGCCTTCGCGGCGGACGTCTACCGCCTCGACGCGGCGAAGGACGACGACGCCTGCCTCGCCTACGCGCGGGCATGGGTGCGCGCGCACCGCGGGGCGGACGAGCGACGGTCCCCCGCCACGCCGACGACGACAGACACTGCGACGGAGGCGCGGACGTGATCCTCTTCGCGTGGCCGTGGGTCTTCCTGGCGCTGCCGTTGCCGTGGCTCTTGCGCCGCGTGCTGCGCGGCCGCGCGGAACGCACGCCCGCCGTGCGCGTGCCCTTCGGCGACCGCTTGACCGCCGCCGCGGCGCGCGGACCGGCGACGCGACGCGCGGCGCGACACCTGCCCACCTTGGTCGCCGAGTTCGCGGTCTGGACGCTGCTGCTCACCGCCCTCGCGCGGCCGCAACGACTCGGCGAACCCGTCTCGCGCGTCGTGCCGACCCGCGACCTGTTGTTGCTCGTCGACCTCTCCGCGTCGATGACCGAGGAGGACTTCGCCGACTCGGACGATCCGTCGCAGCGCGTCGACCGCCTGACCGCGGTGAAGGCCGTCGCCGGCGACTTCCTCGAGCGGCGCGAAGGCGATCGCGTCGGGCTGGTCGTCTTCGGCAACGCGCCCTTCCTGCAAGCGCCGTTCTCGACCGACCTCGCCATGGTGCGCGCGTTGCTCGACGAGGCGCAGGTCGGCATGGCCGGGCCGAAGACAGCGTTCGGCGACGCGATCGGCCTGGGCATCCACCTCTTCGAGGACAGCGACACGCCCGCGAAGACGATCGTCGCGATGACCGACGGCAACGACACGGCCAGCCGCGTGCCGCCGGTCGAGGCCGCGCGCGTCGCCGCGGACCGCGACATCCGCGTGCACACGATCGCGATCGGCGACCCGAGCGCGGCGGGCGAACAACCGCTCGACGAGGCGGCGCTGCGCGACGTGGCGATTGCCGCGGGCGGCACCTACTCGTTCGCGGCGGACACGGCGTCGCTGGAGGCGGTGTACGCCGAGCTCGACCGCGTCGAGACGCGCGAGGTCGTGCGCGAGAGCCGCCGGCCGCGCCGCGAGCTGTACGCCTGGCCGCTGGTGCTCGCGCTCCTCGCGTCGCTCGCGCGTCGCGCCTTCGAGCGCGCGGTGCGCGGCGGCAACGCGCCCGTCGACGCCGGCACGACGATCCGCATCGACCCCGTGCGCGGCACGCCGCGCGTGGAGTCGATCGAACGCGTGACGGACGCCAGCGAACGGGAGGGCGCCGCATGATCGACGCGCTCGCGAACCTCACCTTCCTGCGCCCGGCGTGGCTGCTGCTGCTGGTCCCCGCGGTCCTCGTGTGGGTCGCGTGGCGCCGGCGCACCGATCCGCTGCGCGGGTGGCGCGCGCAGATGGATCCCGAGCTGCTCGACGCGCTGATCGAGGGCGGGACGAACGACGGCCGCGCGGCGCGGCGCGGGACGACGGCGCTGCTCGTCGCGTGGGTCGTCGGGGCGCTCGCGGCCGCGGGGCCGTCGTGGCGCGCGGCGCCGTCCTTGTTCGGCGACGGCGCGCGGCCGCTGGTCGTCGTGCTGTGCGCGAGCGACGGCATGCAGCTCGGCCCGCCGGCCGACACGGCGCTCGACCGCGCGCAGCGCGAGCTCGACGACCTGGTCGCGCGCTCGCCGGGCACGCCGATCGGACTGGTCGCCTACGCGGGCTCCGCGCACCTCGTCGTGCCGCCGACCAAGGACGCGAGCGTCGTCGCGCAACTCGCGCGCGAGCTCGCGCCGGACGTGATGCCGGTGTCCGGCGATCGCCTGGACCTGGCGTTGGCCGAGGCGCGGCGCGTGGCCTCGCGCGGCGACGGCGGAGTCGACAGCGGCGGAATCGGCGCCGACGTGCTCGTGTTGACCGACACGATCGGCGCACCGACGAGCGCCTTGCGCGCGAACGCCGGCGGGCCGCTGCGAGCGATCCGCGTCTGGGCGCTCGCGCCGGAGGACGCGTCGCGCACGGCCTCGCTGCGCGCGGGCGCCGACGCGCTCGACGCGACCGTCGTCGCGTGGACGCCCGACGACGCCGACCTGGACCGCGTCGTCGCGCTGGTGGCGCGCGACGCGAACGACACCTCGCCGCGCGAGGGCGACGACCGCAGCGACGACGGCTACCTCTTGTTGCCGCTCGTCGCGCTCGCTTGGCTCGCGGCCGCGGCGTTCGCCGGCGGACGGGAGGGCGAGGCATGAAGTTCGCCGCGACGCTCGCGCTGGCGCTCGGCGCCGGCCTGTGGTTCACGCCCGACCAGCTCGGCATGCGCAGGTACCGCGCCGGCGACTTCGCGGGCGCGGCGGAGGCGTTCGCGGATCCGATGTGGAGGGGCTGCGCGCAGTACCGCGCGAAGGACTTCGAAGGCGCCGCGCGCAGCTTCGCGCGCCTCGACACGCCGGAGGCGCACTACGACCGCGGCAACGCGCTCGTCATGCTCGGCCGCTACCAGGCCGCGATCGAGTCCTACGAGCGCGCGCTCGCCGCGCGGCCCGAGTGGACCGAGGCGCGCGAGAACCGCGACCTGGCGCGGGCGCGCTACGACCGCATCCACGACCGCGAGGAGGACGGCGGGCAGGCGACCGAGATCGAGGCGGACGAGTACGTCGTCGATCCGGACGCGTCGAAGCGCGAGTCCTCGCCCGACGAGTCGGACGCGGTCGACGCGGGGCAGGAGCTCGGCAGCGCGGGCGTGCAGGCCTTGTGGCTGCAGCGCGTGCAGACGAAGCCGGCGGATTTCCTGCGCGCGAAGTTCGCGTTCCAGGAAGCGGCGCGCGGTGACGGTGCGGCGGATGCGACGGACGACGCGGGAGGCGAGCGCTGATGCGGACCGCGTCCTCACGGCGTCGCGCGTGGTCACGCACGCGCTCGACGCGTGCGTCGCGCCCGACGATGGCGCTGCTCGTCGCGTGCTGCGCGCTCGGCGTCACCGCGAAGGTGACGGCGCTCCCGGCGTTCGGCAGCACCTCGTCCGCGCTCGCCCACTCGCAGGACTCGGGTGCCGCGAGCCCCGTCACCGCGCGCGTCGAACCCGCCGAGGTCTGGACCGGTCAGCGCGCGACCCTCGTCATCGAGCTGCGCGTGCAAGGCCGCTTCGACGGCGACACGGCCTTCTCCTTGCCGCAGGTCGCCGACACCTGGATCGTCGGCGGCGACCGCCCCACCGTCTCGTCGGAGACCGTCGGCGGCGTCGAGTGGTTCGTGCAGCGCCACGAGTTGAGCGTGTTCTCGCAGGCCGACGGCGCGCTCGAGATCCCCACCTTCCCCGTGCGCTACGGCGCGATCGCGCCGGGAGCGATCGAGGGCGTGCGGACGACCGGCGAGGTGCCCGCGGTGAGCTTGCAGGTGAAGCGCCCGCCGGGCAGCGCGGACCTGGGCTTCCTCGTGACCTGCGAAGCGCTCGAGGTCGCGGAGAGCTGGACGCCCGCGCTCGACGCGAGCAGCGACGGCGAGAGGAGCGCCGGACCGATCGCCGCGGGGTCCGCGCTGCGCCGCGTCGTCACGCAACGCGCCGAGCAGGTCGCGGGCATGGCGCTCGCCCCCGTGCCGCCCGCCGCGCCCGACGGCGTGCGCGTCTACCCGCGCGGCGTCGAAGTCGACGACGACACGCAACGCGGCGCGTTCACCGGCGCGCGGGCCGAGACGCTCGACTACCTCTTCCAGCGCGCGGGCACCTACGAGTTGCCGGCGCTGCGCTTCTCGTGGTGGGACCCGGTGGCCGAGCGGATCGAGTCGACGACGCTGCCCGCGGTGACGGTCGACGTCACGCCGGCGCCGGTCGTGGCGAGCGCGGAGGGTGCGGACGACGAGGGCGGATCGCGCGGGGCGTGGATCGTCGCGATCGCATCGGCGCTCGCCTTGGCCGGCGCTACGTGGTTCGCGTGGGAACACCGCGCGCGCCTCGCCGCGTGGCGCACGCGCGTCGCCGGCGCCCTGGGGCTGCCCGAACGCCGCGCCCGCCGTCGCCTCGAGCGCGCGTGCCGCGCGAACGACCCGCGCGAGGCGTACGCGGCGTGGAACGCGCTGGCGCGCGCCCCACGGAACGACGCCGAACGCGGCGCGGTCCGCGACCTCGAGCGCGCGCTCTACGCGGACGACACGCCGACCGCGTGGAACGGCCGCGCGTTGCTCGACGCGCTGCGCGTTCGGTCGTCGCGCGGCCGTGCGACGCACGCGCGCGCGACGCGCCTGCCGCGGCTCAACGCGTGAGCGCGGCCTCTTCGCCCGTGACGACGACCCCGTGCATCCCATACGCCGACGCCTGCTGCACGGCGACCTCGACCTCGGTGCCGATCAACGTCGGGTCGCCCGCGAAGGACACCGGGATGCCGTGCACGCTGCGGCCGTGCAGGACGCCCTCGGCGCGGTCGGACTCGTCCTCGACGAAGACGCGGACGGTCTGGCCGACGTAGCGGCCGAGGCGCAGGGTCGCGATCTCTTCCGCCTTCTTCAGCAGGCGCTGGTTGCGCTCCTTCTTGACGGCGGTCGGGACGTCGTCGGGGAGCTCGTCGGCGGCGTGGGTCGTCGGGCGCGGGTCGTACTTGAAGACGTAGTTGACGACGAAGCCGACCTCTTCGGCGAAGGCGAGCGTCTGCTCGAAGTCCTCGTCGGTCTCGCCGGGGAAGCCGACGATCCAGTCGGAGCCGAGCTCGGCGTCGGGGACGATCTCGCGCAGCATCGCGAGGCGTTTGCGATACAGGTCCGTCGTGTAGCCGCGCTTCATCGCGCGCAGCACGTCGTCTGATCCCGCCTGCGCGGGGATCGGCAGGAAGCGGTCGACCTTGGAGCAGTCACGGATCGCCTCCGCCAAGTCCTGCGTCAGGTAGGCCGGGTGCATCGTGATCATGCGGATGCGCACGAGGCCTTCGACCTGTTGCAAGCGGCGCAACACGTCGCCGAGGCTGGGGCGTCCTTGACGACCCGAGCCGCGCGGCGCGTCGCCCTCCGGCTTGGCGAAGTCCTCGCCGTAGCTGTTCACGGTCTGGCCGAGCAGCGTGATGACCTTCGCGCCTTGCGAGACCATCCACTGCGCCTCGGAGACGATCTCGTCGATCGGCTTCGACTGCACGCGGCCGCGCGTCGTCGGCACGATGCAGTAGGTGCAGTTCAGGTCGCACCCGCGCATCACGGCGAGATAGGCGTGCTGCCCGCCGGTGTAGTTCATCGCGCCGCGCTCGAACTCGACGTCCTCCTCGACGCCGGTGGCGACCAGACGCAGGTCGCGCGCGCGCCAGGTGTCCGGATCGGCGCGTCGCTCGAGGAGCTGATCGACCAGCTCCGTCATGTGCTGGAACTTGCGCGTGCCCGCGACGATGTCGACGTGGCCGGCGCGCTGGAAGATCTCCTCGCCGACTCGCTGCGCCATGCAGCCCATCACGCCGATGACGAGGCCCGGGTTCGACTCCTTCGCGCGCTTCAACTCGCCGAGCCACGAGAAGGTCCGCTCCTCCGCGTGGTCGCGCACCGAGCAGGTGTTGAACAGGATCACGTCCGCGTCGTCCATCGAGTCGGTCGTGGCGTAGCCCTGCCCCTTGAACTTGCCCTCGACGAGGAGCGAGTCGTACTTGTTCATCTGGCACCCGAAGGTCACGACGTGCAGCTTGCGCTGGTCGGTCCCGGCGGGCGCCTCGGCGGCGGACTGGAAGCGGGTGGTCGTCATGGCGGAGGAGGCCGCGCGTCCGCCGAGGTCGGGGCGGGCGCGGCGAGCCGCAGAGTGTGCCAGACGTCGCGCGATCGGGGAACCGGCGCGGGCGGGCGTGGCTCGATCCGCCGCGGCCGCTTGCCTGGGAACGCCCGATCGCGCAGGCTCCGCGCCGGCGCCGCCTGCCTCGCGCGCCGCTCCATGCCGCGCGCCCACCCCTCCCCTCCCGAACGCCTCGCGATCGTCAAGCTCGGCGCCATCGGCGACGCCGTGAACTCGCTGCCGCTGGTCAACCGGCTGCGCGACGGGTGGCCGGACACGCGGATCACGTGGGTCATCGGGCCGCTGGCGCACGGGCTGCTCGCGGGGCACCCGAGCGTGGACGACTTCGTCGTGCTCGACTCGAAGCGCGCCGGCGACTGGCCGCGGGCGATCCGCGCGCTGCGGGCGTCGCGGCCGGACGTGGTGCTGGACCTGCAGCGGATCCTGAAGAGCGGCGCGCTGACCCGGCTGTCGGGCGCGCCGCGCCGCGTCGGCTTCGACCGCGCGCGCTCCAAGGAGTCGAGCTGGCTGTTCACCAATGACCGCATCCCCGCGAACCCGTCGCCCGGCGTGACGGTCGCGCAGTACCTCGAGTTCGCCGACCACCTGGGCGTCGCGGCGAGGGCGCCGCGCTGGGACCTGCCGCGCGACGCGTGGACGGAACCGCGGCGCTCGGCCGGACCGCTCGTCGTGCTGAACCTGGGCGCGTCGAAGGAGGCGAACCTGTGGTACGCGGACGCGTGGGCGCGGGTCGCGGACGAGCTCGTTCGCGCGCTGGACGCCGAGGTCGTGCTGTCCGGCGGGCCGCAGGACCGCGCGGTGGCGGACGAGGTCGCGCGGCTCGCCGAGGTCGCGGTCGACGACCGCGTCGGCGCGCTGACGCTGCGCGAGAGCGCCGGCCTGTTCGCGGCGGCGGACCTCTTCGTCGGCGGCGACACCGGCCCGCTGCACATGGCGGTCGCGGTGGGCGCGCGCGTCGTCGCGCTGTTCGGCGCGGCGGACCCCGCGCGCACCGGGCCGTTCGGGCAGCCGGCGGGCGTCGTCACGAACCCGACGGACTGCAGCCCGTGCCGCAAGCGCTACTGCTTCGTCGACGGGCATCCGTGCATGCGCGGGCTGACGGCGGATCAGGTGGTCCGGGCGGCGCGCGCGGCGCTCGAGCGCTGATCCCCGCCGTCCTCCGGGGAGGTCAGCGCGTCCACGGCCGCGCCCAGGCGGCGCGGAACCCCGCCTCCCGGGCGCCTGCGCGCCCCTCCGGCCCGCGGCACGGCCGTTGCGCACGCCCTGCGTCCCGTACCCAGGAGTCCGACATGCGCCCCCGTCCCCGCTCGCTCTCCCGCGCCCTCGCGCCCGCCTCGCTCGCCCTGCTGCCCGCCTGCGGCGTCGGCTTCGTGCACGGCAGCCTCGAGGTCTTCGACGGCGGCACGCCGACCTACTACGAGACGGAGCCCAACGACAGCGCGTTCGGCCCCGACTACCTGACGACGATGGCGCCGGGCGACGCGCTGGAGGTCTGCGGGTCGGTCGACGACGGG
>JAUHYB010000251.1 GCA_030426745.1 bacterium | reverse complement strand
TGAAGATGGTCACCTCGACGCAGTTCTTCGGCATCCGCATCGTCTCGCAGCGCGTCACCTTCGTGATCGACATCTCGGGGTCGATGGTCGAGCTGACGCGCGCGCGCTACCGGGACGAGAAGGGCGAACAACGCATCACCGTCGCCCAGCGCGAGCTGAAGCGCTGCATCGAGAGCCTGGCGCCCGGCGCGCTGTTCAACGTGATCGCGTTCAACAGCGGCGTCGACCTGTGGCTGGAGGACGGCGTCGCCGGCTCGACGCCGG
The DNA here is from genome assembly GCA_030426745.1 of bacterium. Lineage (GTDB taxonomy): Bacteria > Planctomycetota > UBA1135 > UBA1135 > JACKHV01. The sequence continues at coordinate 4,934 of JAUHYB010000251.1, read as the reverse complement.
AGAACCGCGAGCAGGCCAAGGAGTGGGTCCAGCGCCTGGGGGCCGGCGGCGGCACGAACATCTACGACTCGCTCCGCGAGGCCTTCCGCGACCCGGAGATCGACACGATCTACCTGCTGTCGGACGGCGAGCCGACCGCCGGCACGCACACCGACCCCGCGGTCATCCGCGAGCACGTGCGCCGCTGGAACGAGGACCGCGGCATCGTGATCCACTGCATCGCGATCGGCGGTTCGCTGCAGGTGCTCGAGTGGCTCGCCGCGGACACCGGCGGCACCTACATCCGCTACAACTGAGCCGGAGCGCGCGGGCTTCCGCGGGACGCGCTCGCTAGCATCCTGCGAGCCCGTGAAGACCGCCCTCCGCCTGCTCCTGTCCCTCGCGATCGCCGCGCTGCTCCTGTGGGGCTTCGCGGCGTGGAGCGGCTTGACCGCGGCCGAGTTGTTCGGCGCGTGGCGCGAGGTGAGCCTCGCGACCTGGGCGACCGCGCTCGGCCTGCACGCGGCGGTCTACGTCTTGCGCGCGTGGCGCTTCCGCGTGCTGTTCCCGCCGGGCGAGCGCCCGGGTCTCGGCGCGCTGCTGGCGGTCGGCGCCGCGCACAACCTGGCGGCGTACGTCCTGCCCGCGAAGACCGGCGAGGCGACGTTCGTGCTGTACGCGCAGCGCGTGTGCGGCGCGAGCGGGTCGCGCGCGCTGGCCTCGCTCATCACCTCGCGCCTCCTGGACCTGTGCACGGTCTGCGCCGGGCTCGGCGTCGCGTGCGCGGTGCTGGCGAGCGCGCGCGGCGACGGACCGGCGTGGTTCGCGCCGCTGGGCGCCGCGCTCGTCGCGCTGGCGGTCGTCGTCGGCGCGCTCGCGTGGAAGAGCCACCGCCTGGTGGACGTGTACACCGCGGTCGCGCGCTGGACGCGGCTGGACCGCACGCGGCCGGGCGCGCGCGCCGGCGACCTGGCGCGCCGCGTGGCGCTCGCGCTGCGCGAGGCCGGCGGCGAGGGCCGCGTCGTCGCCGCCGCGTTGATCAGCGCGCCGCAGTGGCTGGGCATCTTCCTGTTCTACGGCGTGCTCGTGCGCGGGCTCGGCCTGTCCGAGACGGTCGACCTGTCGCAGGCCGCGCTGGGATCCGGCCTGGCCGTCGTCGCGAACCTGCTGCCGATCAATGGCTTCGCCGGCTTCGGCACGCAGGAAGCGGGCTGGGTGGTCGGCTTCGGCGCGCTCGGCGTCCCGAAGGACGTCGCGACCGCGACCAGCGTCGGCGTGCACCTGATCCAGCTGGGCAACGTCGTCCTCTTCGGACTGCTCGGCCACGCCGCGCTGGCGCTGATGCCGCGCCGCGACTGACGAGGGGGACCTGGAGCCGAGCGCTCTCCGCGTTCCCCTCCGAGGAGCGGGCCTCCGCCCCGTCGCCGCCTCGCGTCAGGGGCGAGCAACGACGAGCGACACCAGGTGGAAGCGGAAGGAGCGCGTGCCGGGCGCCGGAACGCCCGGCGACGGCGTCAGCGCGGGGCCGCGAGCAGCGCGCCCGTCGGGCCGCCGTCGCGTCGGATCGCGTCGGCGATGCGCGCGTAGGCGTCGTCGGTGAGCCCGCCGCCGGGCGTTCCAGCGCCCGGCTCCGCGCGCCCGACGCGGTCGCTCAGGCCGTCGCGGATCAACGAGACGAAGGCGACGCCGCGTTGCACGGCCAGGCGCTTCGCCGCGATCTCCCACGTGCGCACGTCCTCGAGGACGCTCGGCGCGTCGACCGCGTCGCCGAACAGCCCGACGATCGCGATCGGCGCTCCCGGCGCGCGCTCGCGCAGCGCGTCGAGCACGCGCGCCAGGTCGTCGCGCGTCGTCGCGACGGGGCGGCCGGCGCGCAGGTCGTCGCCTCCCGCGTACACGACGAAGCCCGCTGCCGGTCCGCCGGCCAGGCTCGCGTCGAGTCGCGCGAGGACGTCGCGCAACGTGTCGCCGGCGACGCCGCGGTTCGCGGTGGTCGCGCCGGGGAACGCGGTGGCGAGGGGGAAGCGCTCGACGTCGGTCGAGCCCAGGAACACGACGGCGTCCGCGGGGACCGGCGCGGCCGCGAAGTCCGCCAGCCGCGCGCGCGCGTGGTTCGCGCGGTCCCACTCCCCGAGCTGCTCGGGGCTCCACGCCAGGAAGCGCAGCGCGCGTCCGCCCGGCACCACGCCGGTCCACGACAGCCCTGCCGCGACCCCGACGAAGACCGTCGCCAGCGCAGCGGCGACGGCGATGCGCTTGCCCGTGCTCACGCGGTGTCTTTCGGCAGCCGAGCGGGCCGCGCGCGCGATTCTCCCCGGATTCCGTCTAGGATCCGGGGACTCGCTGCATCCCTCTCGCGCGAGCCCGGCGGACGGGCCCGCGCCGCGGAGGAGGCGGCCCCATGCCGGAACCCGAGACACCGATCGACTTCGAGGCCCTGGTGCGCGCGCACCACGCGACCGTCTACCGCTGCGCGTTCCGCGTGCTGCGGTCGGAGGCGGACGCGCGCGACGCGGCGCAGGAGGTCTTCGTCGACGTGCTCGAGCACCCCGCGCGCTTCGCCGAGGCGCGCGACGCGGGGGCGGTGCTGGCGTGGTCGGCCACGAAGAAGGCGCTGGCGCGCCTCCGCGGCGACCGGAACCGACGCCGGCGCGAGGACGAACACGCGATGCGGGAGCGGAACGAACCCGGCGGTGACCCGGCCGAGCGGAACGAGCGCGAGGAGGCGCGCGGCGCGGTGCGCCGCATGGTCGAGGCGTTGCCCGACGAGCTGCGCGTGGCCCTGGGGCTGCGCTTCGAGGAGGAGCTGTCGTTCGCCGCGATCGCGCGCGCGACCGGCTGCAGCGAGCCGACGGCGCACGACCGCGTGCGGCGCGCGCTGGACCAGCTGCGCGGCGGGATGCGGCGCGCGGGCTTCGCGGGCGCGCTGCCGCTGTTGCCGAGCTGGCTCGCGCGCGGCGACGCGCCGGTGCCGGGCGGGCTCGAGACGCAGCTCCTGTCGCTCTCGAAGGTCGGCGTCGCGGCGGCGCCGTGGTGGGCGGCCGGCGGCGTGTTGATCGCGACGCTGGGGACGGCGGTCGCGCTGCTCGTCGTGAACGCGCAGGACGCGCCGCGCGACGAGCTCGCCGCGCTGTCGCCCGACGGCGCGGTGGGGGCCGCGGGCGCGGCGAGTCGCGTGGCGGGCGGCGCGGACGTGGCGCCGATGTCCGCGGGCGGCGGGAGCGAGCGCTTCGTCGTCGCCGGCGCGGCAGCCGCCGTGCCGTCGCGCGACGCGCGCTCTGGGATGGCGGGGGCGGGCGAGGACCCGGCCCCCGGCATCCCCGAGCGCGCGTTGCGCGGCCGCGTCGTCGACGACGCGGGTCGACCGGTCGCGGACGTCTGGGTGCGCGCGTCCAGCCGCGAGTACCAGGGCAAGCTGCCGCTGTTCCACGCGTCGACCTTCACCGACGCGGGCGGCGCGTTCGCGCTGTCGTTGCCGGTCTCGCACGCGGACGGTCAGGACTACCGCGTCGAGACGACGCACGAGGCGTACGTGTCGACGCGCCGCGACCACGTGCACGTCGCGCGCGATGCCGACCCCGCGCCGCTCGAGCTCTCCGTGATCCCGAACACCGAGGACCTCGCCGGCGACTGGCGCCTGGTCGTGCACGTCGCGGACCAGGACGCGCTGCCGGTCGCGGGCGCGGAGCTGCGCGTGATGCGCCGCGTGCGCCACGACGCGGCGAGCTGGTCGTGGGTCGTCGAGGACGGCGGCTACACCGACGCGAACGGTCGCGCGGAGCTGTCGGGCGCGCGCCTGGGCGAGAAGCGCGTCGTCGTGTTGCCCGCGAAGCAGGGCATGCAGTCGCGCGAGGTGCGCTACGGCGTCGACCGCGCGGGCGAGCACGCGCTGGAGATCGACGTGCTGCCGGGGCTCGCGGTCGAGGGCACGGTCACGACGGTGGACGGGTCGCCCTTGCCCGAGGACCTGCGCGTGATCGTCACGGGCGAGGACACGAACCGCTGGTTGTTCGCGGACGTCGGCCACGGCGGCGCGTTCCGCTACGAGGGGCTCGACCCGGGCGCGTGCACGGTGCGCGTGTACGAGCACGGCTGGTCGCCGGTCTTCCTGCGCGACGTCGAGGCGGGCGGGCCGCCGATCCACGTCGCGTTGAAGCGCGCCGACGACCCGCGCGACGTCGGGACGCACCTGGCCGAGTTCCACGGCAGCCTGCGCGACGCGGAGACCGGCGAGCCGGTGCTCGCGGACCTGTGGGACGTCGACACGATCGCGTTGTGGGACGACCGGGAGGGCGCGCTGACGCTGGACGAGCTGTTCGCGAGCCACCGCACGCCGCGGCCGGTGCAGCGCATGCTCGACGCCGCGCCGCCGCCGCCGTCGGCGGATTTCCACGAGGTCGGGCTGGGGCCCGGGCGCTACCTGCTCGCGGCGCGCGTCGAGGGCTACGCGCCGCGGCTCGCCGGGCCGTTCGAGGTGACCGGCGACGAGGTGCGCGCGGGGATCGAGCTCGCGCTGGAGCGCGGCGGCGTGCTGGAGGGCCGCGTGGTGGACGCGGCGGGGCGCCCCGTCACGGACGCGTGGCTGTACCTGGCGCCGGTGGGCGAGTGGGGGCGCGCGCGCTTGCTGGAGCTCGACCACCTGCTGCGCGACGAGGGGCCGCGGTCGCTCTACGAGTGCGAGCGCGCGGGCAAGGACGGCCGCTTCCGCGTCGACCGCATCCCGACGGCGCAGCCCTACCTCCTGTGCGCGCTGGGCCTCGACCACGCGCCGACGGTGATCGGCCGCGTCGAGTGGACGCGCAGCGGCGAGGTCGTGCGCCGCGACGTGACCTTGCCGGCGCGCGCGGACTGAGCGCGTAGACAGGACTACGGTGCCAGGCACCTTCCTCCGGAATACGGACCCGGGGGTGGGAACCGCCGCAGGCGGTTCCCACCCCCGGGTCCGTATTCCGGAG
>JAUHYB010000250.1 GCA_030426745.1 bacterium | reverse complement strand
GAAGCCGTACTTCGCGACGCCGTGGAACAGCCCGTGGCCGCTCAGCGCGTCGTCCGCCTCGGCGCCCGCGCCCGACAGGTCGATCGACGCCATCGCGACGACGCCCAGCGCGAAGAGGGCCCACAACAGCGCCTGGACCGCGCGGTGGGGCGCGGTCGACTCGCGACGCTTCCACAGCACCACGCCGACGCCGACGCCGACCATGGCGCACGCGCCCCACACCGCGCCGGCCGCGCTGCTGCCCTGCGCGGTCAAGGCGCCCGAGCCCAGGAACATCCACAGCGTCCCGCCCAGCACCGAACCGAACCAACCGCCCGCGTTCCACTCGAACGGCGCGCGGCGCCGAGCCGCGGCGGAGTCCGGCCGCGGCGTTCTCGCCGAATCGTCCATGGGGCGAGCCTAACCCCGACGGAGCAGCAGCGCGACCCGCGGGCGATCCGGGCTCTCGGACGCCCGGCGCGCCGCTACCACCGATCCGCCGCGTTCACGCGCCGCGCGGCGGTCGCCTCGTCCTCGCTGGGCCAGCACTCCAGCCCGACGAAGCCGCGGTAGCCCAGGTCGTGCGCCTCGCGCAACACGCGCTGGTACCGGATCTCGCCCGTCCCCGGCTCCCGGCGACCGGGGTGGTCGGCCAGCTGCAGGTAGCCGACCTGGTCGAAGCCCTCGCGCAGCCGCCCGCACAGGTCGCCCTCGGAGATCTGCATGTGGTAGAGGTCCCAGTTGATCTTCACCATCGGCGAGTCGACGGCGCGGCAGATGCGCACGGCGTCCGGAGAGCCGTACAGGCAGTGGCCGGGGTGGTCGACGCGCACGTTCATCGGCTCCAGGATCAGCATCACGCCGGCGTCCTCGACGACGGGCTTCGCCAGCGACAGCCCCGCGATCACCGCGTCGTGCATCTCGGCCGGCGACTTGCCGTCGACGTCGTTTCCGGCGACGACGGTCATCTTGTCGCAGCCCAGGCGTCGTGCGACGGCGCAGGACGCGCGCACCTCGTCCACGAAGCGCGCGTGGTTCGCCGGGTCGTTCAGGCCGGGGGAGAAGCCCCAGGCGGTGAACTGCGCGACGGCGACGCCGGTCTCGCGCAGCGCTTCGTCGAGCGCGTCCAGGTCCTTGCCGCGCCACGGCCAGAACTCGACGGCCGGGAAGCCGAGCGCCGCCGCCGCGCGCACGCGGTCGGCGAAGGGCAGGCCGCCGAACCAGGCTTCGACGTTCACGGCGAACTTCGTGCGCGGCGTGTGACCGGGGAGGTCGGCGGCGTCGGCCTCCGGCGCCTCCTGCGAGGCGCGCACGGCGCGCGCGGCGGCGAGCGCGCTCGCGCCGGCCAGCAGCGCGCGGCGAGTGGGGCGGTTCATCGGTCGCTCTCCGCGCCGTCGGAGCGGTCCCCGTCGGTCCGCGACGCGAGGTACTCGACCAGGTCGCGCAGCTCCTCGGGCGTCATGAAGTCCGGCAGGTTCGTCGGCATCGCGGACAGGGCCGGCACGCGCTCGGCGATGCGCGCGCGATCGATCACCCACAGCTCGCCGCGGTCGTCGAGCAGCTCCAGCGCGTCCGCCGTCTCGGCGACCACGCGCCCGACCACGACCCGGTCGTCGTCCGTGCGGATCGTCTCGGCCCCGAAGCCGTCCGAGATCGTCGCGTTCGGCCGCAGGATCGACTCCAGCAGCTCGTCGCGCGACAGCCGCGACCCGACGCCGTCCAGGCTCGGCCCGATGCCGGGCGCGTCGCCCGCGTCGTGCGGGTGGCAGCGCAGGCACGACAGCTCGACCCGCGATTCGAACAGCTCGCGGCCGCGGCCCTCGTCGCCGCCGGCGCGCGCGACCAGCTCCAGCACGTCGCCGGTGATCGGCAGCGGACGGGACGGAACACCGTCGGCGCCCAGCAGCTCGTCGCGCCGCGCGCCGTCGATGCCGAGCGTCGCGCAGGCCTTCGCGGGGAAGCGCTCCTCGACGGCGCGGAACAGCTCCAGCTTCGCCGCGTCGGGGATCCACGTCGCGCGCGCGGGCTCCATCGGCGCGTCCTTCCACTCGCCGCGGCGCACCGCGAGCTCCTCCTCGAGGCGCTCGAACGCGCTGTTCAGCATCGTAGCGGCGTCCCCCGAGTCGAGCCGGGCCAGCGCCGCGTAGGCCGCGCGCCGGTCCTCGGGCGCGTCGCTCGCCAGCATCGCCTCGAGCACCGGCAACGACCGCGACGACGGCAGGTTCGGCAGGTGCTCGATGCACGCCGCGCGGAAGACGGGGTCCTCGTCCTCGACGCCCTCGGTGACGAACGGGATGTAGTAGCGCGAGTGCAGCGCGCCCAGCAGCTCCAGCGCGGCCGCGCGCGTCGCGCCGGGGCGGTCCCTGTCGGCGCAGACCTCGCGCGCGATCGGCCCTCCCTCGCGCAGCTTCTGGTCGAGCGCCATCGCGAACCACGTCCGCAGCGCCTCGTCGGGCGCGTCCAGGATCGACGCCGCCAGCTGGATCGAGAGGTCGCGCACGAACGGCACCTCGCGCGGCACCAGCGGGAACCACCCGCCGTGGATCGGGTCGACGGGCGACGGCGCGGCCCAGGCGGCGACGAACCGCATCGCTTCCTCGCGCAGCTCCTCGGTCCCGCGCGACCCGACGGCGAAGTCGGTCGTGCGTTCCGCGGCGGTCTTGGTGCCCAGCCGGTGGTTCGCGACGAGCGCGAAGCGCAGGAAGATCGGGTCGGTGCGGTCCGACCGCGTCAGCTGCGGCGCCAGGAGGTGGGACCCGCGCAGGGACGCGTCGTCCAGCTCGTGCAGCGCGCGCGCGGCCTCGCGGCGGATCAGCGGGTCGTCGTCCTCCAGAAACAGGGCCAGCGCGCCGAGCGAGCGGTGCCGTCGCGCTGCCAGGCACGCGCCCATCCGCACGTGCGCGTCGTCCGAAGCGGCGATCCGGCGGAACACCGCGCCGCGCGTCGCGGCGGGCGAGCCGGGCCCCGAGAGCGGATCGGGAGCCGCGGAGGACGCGGCGGCGGCGAGCGCCATGACGCCCGCGTGGCGCAGCACCGGATCGTCCGCCTTCGCGCGCGCGAGCAGCGCGGCGGCGGCGTCGGCGGTCGCGGCGTGGTCGTAACGCTCCGACCGCAAGACGCGTGCGGCGGCCAGCGCCGCGAAGGACGCGACGCGCGGCGACTCGTCGGCGAAGCGTCCCGACAGGCGCGCCAGCGCCAGGTCGGGGAAGTCCTCACCGAGGGCGTCGACCGCGAGGAGCAAGTCGTAGCTGTCGCCGAGCGTGCGCGCCGCCTGCGCGCGGACCTCCGCGTCGTCGTCGCCCAGCAGCTCCAGCAGCAGGGCGAGGCGAGCGCCGTCCTCGCGCGCGACCACGCCGACGCCCCACACGCCGTGCAGTCGCTCGAGCAGCGTGCCGCCGTCGCGCGCCGCGTCCTCGAGTTGCGCGTGCCCCTCGGCCCCGCGGTCGACCAGCGCGAACTGCGCCGCCTGGCGCACGCGGCGGTCGCGGTGCGCGAGCAAGCCGCGCAGCTCGAGGGTCTCGCGCGCGGACCAGTCGCCGGCGAGCAAGTCGCGCACCTCGGCCGCGCGCTCCGCCTCCGCCTCGTCCTTCGGCGGCACGCGCCACACGCGGCCCTTGCCCGTCATGCCCCAGCCGTGGACCCAGTCGAGCACATACAGCGACGAGTCCGGGCCGAAGTCGACGTCCGTCGCCAGCACGCCGTCCAGGAAGACCGCGCTGTCGGTCAGCGCGAAGCCGGCGCCCCGCCGCTCGAGCGCGAACGACACCACGTTGCTGTAACTCGCGCCGCCGCGGAAGTCGCACAGGAAGAAGCGCCCGGCGTAGTCCTGCGACAGGCCGGTGCCCGGGTAGTGCGTCAGCCCCGACGGCCCGCTGGTCAGGTTCGCGATCGGCGGCAACAGGAACGCGCTCTGGCCGGCGAAGTGCGGCTTCCACTGCAGCTCGACGTTCCACGGCCCGCGCGGCTCGGGGTAGGTCACGTACTGGTAGTGGAAGCGCCACCCGGTGTCCGCGCCGTCGACGATCTGCACGACGCGCGCGTGGTCGCCGCCGTCGGAGTTGTTGTCGCCGGTGAACAGGTCGCCGTGGTCGTCGAACGCCAGCTCCTGCGGGTTGCGCAGGCCGGTGTGGTAGAGCTCCAGGTTCGAACCGTCGAGGTCGCACCGCAGCACCGCGCCGGTGTGCGGCAGCGACAGGCGCGTGATCTCCGGCGTCAACACGTCCAGGCCGCGGTCGCCGCAGGAGAAGTACAGCCGGCGATCCGGGCCGATCACGAGCCCGTGCAGGTCGTGGCCCAGCAGCGCGACGTGCACGCCGTAACCGGTCGACAGCGAGCGCTGCGCGTCGGCGACGCCGTCGCCGTCCTCGTCGGCGAGGAACCACAGGTCGGGCATGCACGTGAAGTACACGCCGTCGTCGGTCGGCAGCACGCCCGCGCCGATGCCGGCCGCCGCAGTGCAGAAGTCGTCGGCGAAGACCGTCGCCGCGTCCGCGCGCCCGTCGCCGTCCGCGTCGACCACGCGGCGCACGCGGTCGCATTCGGTCTCGTAGATCTCGTGGAAGGCGTCGCCGGCGTGCTTGGCGTACATCGCGACGCGATCGCGCACCGTGGTGCTCGCGAGCTCGTCGTGCAGCCAGTCCATGTGCTCGCGCATGTCGGTGACGCCGGCGTGCAGGCGGAACGTCTCCGCGACGTAGCACGCGCCGAAGCGGTCGAAGGCGAAGGCGACGGGGTTCGCCAGCAGCGGCTCCGCGGCCCACAGCTCGACGCGGAAGCCGTCGGGGACGGTGAAGCCGGCGGACGACAGCGCGGCCTCGTCGGAGGCCGGCGCGACGTAGGGCTCGTAGGGCGCGGGTTCGTCGGCGGTCGGCGCCTCGACGGCGTCGCCCTGCGTGAGCAGCGCGGCGCACAGGGCCAGCGTCGTCGCGCTCACGCGGCACCTCCGCGCAGCTCGGCGTCGACGCGGCGCAGCAGCGCCAGCGTCGCGCGGATTCCGTCCGCCTCGCACATCGACGACCCCTCGTACTCGATGCCGACGTGGCCCCGATAGCCCGCGTCGCGCACGATGCGCAACATGCGGCGGTAGTCGGTGTGCGCCTCGTTCCCGTCCGCGTCGAAGTCGTGCGACTTGGCGCTGACGGCCTGCGCGTACGGCATCAGCTGTTCGACGCCCAGGTAGCGGTCGTACCACTCGTCGCCGCCTCCCTCCGATCCGCCGACGCGG
>JAUHYB010000249.1 GCA_030426745.1 bacterium | reverse complement strand
TCGTCGGTCTTCAGGCCGGCGTTCTCCAGGCCCAGGCCCGCGGAGTACGGACGACGACCGACCGTCGACAGGATCTGGTCGCACTCGATCGTGTCCTCGCCCTTCTTGCCCTTCACGCGCACGAAGAGCTGCTTGCCCTTCGCCTCGTAGCCCTGCGCGAAGGTCTCCGTCATCAACTGCACCTTGCGCTTCTTCATCGAGCGCTCGATGACCTTGACGCAGTCGCGGTCCTGGCCGGGCAGCGCGCCGCCGGTCGCCTCCAGCACGGTCACCTTGGAGCCGAGCTTCTGGTACATGAGGCCCAGCTCCAGGCCGATGTAGCCGCCGCCGATCACCACCAGGTGTTCGGGGATGCGGTCGGGCGCGAGCGCGCCGGTCGACGACCAGACGTTCTTCTCGTCGAAGTCGAAGCCCGGGATCTCGATCGGCACCGAGCCGGTCGCGATCACGATGTCGTCGGCCTTCAGCGTCTGCTTGCCGTCCTTGCCGGTGACCTCGACCGAGTTCTTGCCCGTGATCTTCGCCGCGCCCTCGATCACCGTGCACTTGTGGTTCTTCAGCAAGCCCGCGACGCCGCCCGTGAGCTTGCCGACGATGCCCTGCTTCCACTCGACGAGCTTGTCGACGTCGAGCTTCACGCCCTTCGCCTCGATGCCCATCGCGCTGGCGTGGTCGATCTTCTCCAGCAAGCTGCCGGCCGCGATCAGCGCCTTCGACGGGATGCACCCGATGTTCAGGCAGGTGCCGCCGACGGCTTCCTTCTCGATGACGGTGACCTTCTGACCGAGCTGCGCCAGGCGGATGGCGCAGACGTAGCCGGCGGGACCGGCACCGATGACGACGACGTTGCGGGGAGCGCTCATGGGGTGCGGGGGGGTCGCGGGGTGTGCGGGGACGGCGTTAGAGCGGGAACGCTCCGTCGCCGGGTTGCGCGTCGCCGTGGACCTCGGCGACTCGCAGGAATTCGTTGTACTGGCGCTGCAGGTGGCGCGGCACGTCCGAGTAGACGTCCTCGACGAGCGTCTTCAGCGCCATCGGCGGCGCGGCTTCCTGCTCGTGGATGACGGCGTCGATCTCGGCGTAGAGCTCGTCCTCGATGCGCGCGACGGCGCCGGCCTCGACCAGGCCGCGCTCGGCCAGGAAGGCGGCGAAGCGCTCGATCGGGTCGAGCGCCTCCCACGCGGCGACTTCCTCGTCGCTGCGGTACTTCGACGGGTCGTCGGAGCTCGAGTGACCGAGCATGCGGTACGTCTTCAGCACGATCAGCGTCGGGCCGTCGCCGGCGAGCGCGCGCTCGCGGGCGGCCTGCATCGCGGCGAAGGACGCCAGCACGTCGTTGCCGTCGACCTCGACCGCCGGGACGCCGTAGGCGACGCCCTTGTCGGCGTAGGACTCTGCCGCCGTCTGTTCACGCGACGAGACCGAGATCGCCCAGCCGTTGTCGACCAGCACGAACACGCACGGCGCCTTCCAGACGCCGGCGAAGTTCATGCCGCTGTGGAAGCCGTTCGAGGACGACGCGCCGTCGCCGAAGTAGATCGCGTGGACCTCGCGCTTGCCCTGCACCTTCGCCGCGTAGGCCGCGCCGACGCCGTGCGGGATCTGCGTGCCGATGACCGACGACCAGCTGGGGTAGTTCGACCCCTTGTGCTGGAAGTGGTTGCACATCTGGCGACCCTTCGCGGTGTCGTTCGCGTTGCAGTACATCTGCGCGACGTACTCGGCCAACGGCAGGCCGCGCATGACGGCGGCGCCGCCCTCGCGCAGGCCCGACCACAGCCAGTCGGCCGTCTCCAGCGCGGCGGCGGAGCCGATCATCGCGGCTTCCAGGCCGCGCGCCGTGCCGACGAAGCCGACGCGGCCCGCGCGCTGCAGCTTCAACATGCGCTGGTCCACGCAGCGCACGCGCAGCATGTGCGTGAGCAAGTCGACCAGGCGCCCGTCGTCGAGGCTCGGGAGCGAGCCGACGACGGCGCCCTGCGCGTCGATGACCTGTGCGAGTGCGGTCACGTCGTGCTCTCTACAGCGCCAGCAGGCCCGGGTTCTCGAGCAGGCGCTTCAGGTACACGAGGAAGCGCGCGCCGTCGGCGCCGTCGGCGAGACGGTGGTCGACCGAGCACGAGAAGTTCATGTACTGACGCACCTGGATCTCGTCGCCGGTCGGCGTCTCGACGACGCCGGGCTTCTTCATCAGGCGGTGCACGCCGAGGATGGCGATGTCCGGGAAGTTGATGATCGGCGTCGCGAGGATGCCGCCGATGTTGCCGGCGTTCGTGATCGAGAAGGTGCTGCCCTTCAGCTCGTCGGGCTTCACCTTGCCGGCCTTGGTGCGCTCGGCGAGGTCCATCAACTCCGCGGAGATCTGCATGATCCCCTTCGAGTCGACGTCGCGGATCACCGGCACGATCAGGCCGTTCGGCGTGTCGGCCGCGATGCCGAGGTCGACGTGGTGGAAGTGCACCAGCTCGTTCGCCTCCTCGTCGAGGCGACCGTTCAGCATGGGGAACTTCTTCAGCGCCAGCGCGGTCGCCTTCATGATGAAGGGCATGTAGGTGACCTTGATGCCCTCCTCGGCGCCCATCGTCTTGGCGGTGGCGCGCAGCGCGACGAGCTCGGTCACGTCCACTTCTTCCATCACGGTGAAGTGCGGCGCGGTGAAGGCCGAGCGCGTCATCGCCTCGGCGATCTTGCGGCGCACGCCGCGGAAGGGCGTGCGGGTCTCGCGCTCGCCCTGCGGCACCGAGACCGCGGGGGCCGACGAACGCGCGGGCGCCGAAGCAGCGGGCGCGGCGGCCGCGCCGGAATTCGCGAAGGCCTCGACGTCCGAGCGGCGCACGATGCCGTTGCGGCCGCTGCCGGGGACGAGCGCCAGGTCGATGCCGAGCTCGCGCGCGACGCGGCGCGCCGAGGGGACGGCGAGCACCTTTTCATCGGGGCGGCGGACCGGCGCGGCGGGCGCGGCCGTCGGGGCGGCGCTCGCCGTCGCGGCGGGCGCGGCGGCCGCCGCCATCGCCGGCTCGGGCGCGGCAGCCGGAGCGCCGGCGCCGGCGGTCGCCAGGCGGAAGATCACGTCCCCCACCGGCACGACCTCGCCGGCCGACGCGACGATCTCCTGGATCGTGCCCGCGGCGGGCGCCGGGATCTCGACCGTCGCCTTGTCCGTCATCACCTCGACGACGGACTGGTGTTCGTCGACCTGCGCGCCGACCTCGACGAGCCACTGGACGATCTCGCCCTCCGCGACCCCTTCGCCGATGTCGGGCAGCTTGAAGTCGATGACCTTGCCGCCCGAAGCAGCGGGCTGCGCGGTGGGCGCGGTGGGCGCGGTGGCGGGCGCCGGAGCGGCAGGAGCAGCGGGCGCGGCAGCAGCGGCGGGAGCCGGCGCGGCGCTCGATCCCCCACCCGAGCCGGACTCGAGCACGAAGATCACGTCGCCGACCGGGACGACGTCACCCGCTTGCGCGCGGATCGCCGCGATCGTGCCCGCGGCCGGCGCGGGGATCTCGACCGTCGCCTTGTCGGTCATCACCTCGACGACCGACTGGTGCTCGTCGACCTGGTCGCCCTCGGAGACGAGCCACTGAACGATCTCGCCCTCGGCGACGCCTTCGCCGATGTCGGGCAGCTTGAACTCGATGGTCATGGTTGCGTGGGGAGTCTCGTGGTGGCGGCTTAGAAGTTGTGGACCTGTTCGATGGCGTCGAGCACGCGGCGCTCGTCGGGCATGTAGTGGTGCTCGAGCGTGTTCGGGAACGGCGTGTCGAAGCCGGTGACGCGCTTGACGGGCGCCTCCATGTACTCGATGACGTTCTCCGCGATCAGCGCGCTGATCTCCGCGCCGTAGCCGCAGAAGCGCGGCGCCTCGTGCAGCACGACGACGCGACCGGTGCGCTTCGCCGCCTCGAGGACGCCTTCCTCGTCGAGCGGCAGCAGCGTGCGCAGGTCGACGACGTGCGTCGAGATGCCCTGCTCCTTCGCCTTCGCCGCGGCCTTCATCGCGACCGGCACCATCGCGCCGTAGCAGAAGACGGTGACGTCGTCGCCCTCTTCGACGGTGCGCAGGGTCGACAGGTCGACCGTGTAGTGGCCCTCCGGCACCTCGCCCTTCACGCTGCGGTACAGCGCCTTGGGCTCCATGAAGAGCACCGGGTCCGGGTCCTCGATCGCGGCGATCAGCAGGCCCTTGGCGTCGTGCGGCGTCGACGGGATGACGACCTTCAGGCCAGGCGTGTGGCAGAAGTACGCCTCGCCGGACTGGCTGTGGTACAGGCCGCCGCGGATGCCGCCGCCGTAGGGCGTGCGGATCACCATCGGCGCGGTGTACTGCCCGCCGGAGCGATACCGCAGCTTCGCGGCTTCCGACACGATCTGGTCGAAGGCCGGGAAGATGAAGTCCTGGAACTGGATCTCGGCGACGGGGCGCAGGCCGTTCATGGCCATGCCGATCGCGGTGCCGATGATGCCGTCCTCGGACAGCGGCGTGTCGAAGCAGCGCTGCTCGCCGAACTCCTTGGTCAGGTTCTCGGTCGCGAGGAAGACGCCGCCCTTCGGGCCGACGTCCTCGCCGAAGACGAGCACCGAGGGGTCCTGGCGCATCACGGTGGCGAGGCCGTCGTTCACGGCTTGCACGAGGGTCAGGTTGGGCATGTCGAGCTCAGGGGGTGGGGTGCGGAGAACGCGCGGGGGGTGCGGTGCCGTCGACTGCGGTGTCGTTGGCTTCGGTGTCGCTGGCTTCGATGTCGTTGACTTCGATGTCGTTGGCTTCGATTTCGCCGCGCGGCGGCGTCGTCGCCGGAGCGGAGCGCGCGTCGTCTCGTGTGCGGTGGGGTTCGGTTCGGTGCGGTGCAGTCCGGCGCGGTGGAACGCCTAGAGCGGGAAGGCGCCGCCGCCGGCGGCCGCGTCGCCGCGGCGCGCGGCCAGGTCGAAGGACTCCTCGCCCTGGCGGCGCAGGTGCGCGGGGATCTCGGCGTAGACGTCGCTGAAGATCGTCTCGAGGCCGGGCGCCTCGGTGCCCTCGGCGACCTTGGCGGCGTCGCCGACCTCCTTCATGCAGGAGGCGTAGACCTCGTCGCGGTCGCCGTCCTTCCACAGGCCGCGCTTCGCGAGGTAGCGCTCGAAGCGGTCGATCGGATCCTTCGCGGCCCACTCGGCGACGAGCTCCTTCGGCACGTAGCGCGTCGGGTCGTCGGAGGTCGAGTGACCGCCCATGCGGAAGGTCTCGGCCTCGATGATCGTCGG
>JAUHYB010000248.1 GCA_030426745.1 bacterium | reverse complement strand
GGCCGCTCATCTCCAGCCGCAGCTCGCGCGCGATCGCGCGCTCGGTGCCGCCCTGGCGCAGGAGGTCCTCGAGCGCCAGGTGGAAGCAACCGCGGAAGCGCGCGTCGGGGCGGCGCGGTTCCTGGCCGTCGGGTCCGTTCCAGCGCGGCGGGTGCGCGCCTTCGCGCTCGACCGTCCACTCCTCGCCGCGGGTGACGACGCGGCCGCGCGCGTGGCCGCGCTCGAACGGCTCGGCGCTCCACAGCGTCGCGCGCGCGGCGCGGGACAGCGTCGACTTGCCGATGCCGTTCGGCCCGACGACGACGTTCAGCCCGGGGCCGCAGTCCTCCAGCGACAGGCCGGGCGTCACGCCCGGGGCGCGCTCGATGCGCAGCTCGCGCCACTTCACGCGCCCACCTCCTCGGCGGTGCCCGCCGCCACATCCGCGTCGACGGCGTCGTCGGAGCGCTGTTCGAGCAGCTCCTCCAGCGCCGCGCGCGCCGAGCGCAACAGCGCCCCGCGCGCGTCCTCGCGCGAGACCTCGAGCACCGGCATGCCGGTGAAGTTCGCGTGGTCCGCTTCGTCCTGCATGCGCGCGCGCGCGCGCTCGACCAGCGCGCGGCACGACGCCGCGTCGTCCCCAAGGTCGGCCAGCAGCTGGGCCAGCACCGCCGGCGGATCCGTGCCTTCGCGCAGCGCGTCGAGGTCGACCAGCGGCTTCGCCTCGTCGCGCAGCTTGCGGTCGAAGAAGTACGTCGCGCCGTCCGCGCCGGGGTAGTGCTGCTCGCGGGCCTTGCGCGCGACTTCCGCGCGACGCCGCGCGGACAGGCCGGTGCGACCGACGAACACCGGGCGCACGCCGACGACGCGGGCGGCGCAGCCCTCCGCGACGCGCGCGGCGTCCAGCGCTTGCAGCGCGTGGACCAGCGCGCGCTCGGCGTCCTCGACCGTGCGCGCGCCGTCGAGGTCGACGCGCATCTCCTCCCAGCGCATCGGCGCCAGGGGCAAGCGCTCCAGCTCGACGCCGTCCGGCGCGACGCGCGCGACCCACGGCCCGCGCGGACCCGCCTCGCCGGGGTCGTTGCCCGACAGGCACCCGAGGTAGCCGAGCGGCCGCGCGCCCGACAGGTCGTCGGGGCGGTGCACGTGGCCCAGCAGCCACGCGGCGTAGCCCGTCGCCTCGAGCCGCGTCCGCGACAGCGGCGCGTAGTGCCCGCCCGTCGCGTCGAGGTCGCCGTGCACCAGGCCGATCGTCGGCACGTCCGCGCCGTCGTCGAAGCGCCCGGCCGCGAAGTCCGGCGGCATGGTCTCGGTCGGATCCTGGTGCACCTGGCGCTTGGGGAACGACCAGCCGACGACGCGGGCGATCGGCGCGCCGTTCGCGCGGACCAGCTCGCTGTCCCAGCGGCCCTTGGCGCCGAGCAGGCGCAGGCCGTCGATCTCCGCGGCGAGGCGCGGCAACACCTCGGTGTCGTGGTTGCCCGCGACGGCGATCACCGCGATGCCGGCGCGCAGCAGGTCGCGCACGCCCTCGGCGAGCGGCGCGTAGGCGGACAGGTAGCCGTCGTCGGAGTCGACGACGTCGCCGGCGAGCAGCACGGCCGCCACGTCGCGCGTCGTCGCCTCGCGCACCGTGCGGCGCCAGGCCTCGGCGGCCGACAGCTCGGCGCGGCCGAAGCCCGACGCGTCCAGGAGGTCACCGGGCACGCGGCCCGGCTCGCGGCCCAGGTGGATGTCTCCGACGCAGAGGATCTCGTTCGTCATGCGGTGCTCGCTCCCGTGGGCCCCAGCATGGCCCGGGCGCGCGCTCGTGCAAGCGGCGGATCGGCCCTGTCCACGGGGAATCGGGCGCGGACGCGAGCGAGGGGGCCGCCGCGACGCGGCGACCCCCTCGCGGTCGGTCGTGCGGTCCCGCGGCGGTCAGCCCTCGAGCGCCTTGGACACCTTCTCGTAGACGTCCTTCGACAGCTCGGGCGTCGCGCCGATGCGCTCCAGCTGCTGGCGCATGTGAGCCTGGCGCGTCTCGTCGAAGCGGCGCCAGCGCAACAGCGGCGTGATCATGCGCGAGGCGACCTGCGGGTTGATCGCGTTCAGCTCGATCACGCGGTCGGCCAGGAAGCGGTACCCGCCGCCGTCCGCCGCGTGGAAGTGCGCGGGGTTGCCCATGCAGAAGCCGCCGATCAGCGCGCGCGCGCGGTTGGGCGTCTTCAGCGTGAAGTCGGGGTGGTCGAGCAGCGCTTCGACCTCCGCGAGCACGGTCGGGCGGTCCGCCGCCGCCTGGGCGGTGAACCACTTGTCGATGACCAGGTTGTCGTCCTTCCAGCGCTCGTAGAACGCGCCGAGCGCGTCGTCGCGGTCCGCGCCCTCCGCCTCGGAGAGGCGCGCGAGCGCGGCCATCGAGTCCGTCATGTTGTTCGCGGACTCGAACTGCGCCTTGGCGCGGGCGGGCGTGTCCTCGACCGCGGACAGGTACGCCAGGCAGACGTTCTTCACGCGGCGCTTGCCGACCGACGCGCCGTCGATCGTGTACGGGCCGCTGGTGACGTTCGCCTCGTAGGCGGCCGTCAGTTCGGCGCGCAGCGCGGTCGCGATCGCCTGGCGCGCGAAGTCGCGGGCGGCGTGGACGGCGACGGGGTCGGCGACCTCCATCTGCTCGCACAGCCAGCCCTCGCCGGGCAGGACCAGCGCCTGCGCCTTGTAGGAACCGTCGAGCGAGTCGTCGGCGAGCACCTTCGCGAAGGCGTCGATGAACGCGGGGTCCAGCGCGAGGTCCTCGCCGCGCTGCACCTTCGCCGTCAGGTCCAGCAGGAGCTGCGTGCCGTAGGTCTGGCCCGCGTCCCACCGGTTGAAGGGGTCGGAGTCGTGCGCCATCAGGAACGCGTAGTCCGACGCGGGGCGCTCGTACACGAGCTTGATCGGCGCGGAGAAGTTGCGGTTCAGCGACGCGATCGGCTGCTCGGGGACGTCGACGAAGACGAAGCGCTGCACGGCCTCGGTCAACTCCAGGACGCGGGTGCCGCGCGCGCCGGACGACTCGCCCTCCAGGCGCAGCTCCATGTCCGAGCCGTCCGCGGCCAGCAGGCCGACGGCGAACGGCATGTGGTAGGGCGCCTTCTCGTCCTGGCCGGGCGTGGCCGGGCACGACTGGCGCAGCTCCAGCGTGAGCGTCTTCGCGGCGGCGTCGTAGGTCGTCCTCGCCTCGACGACCGGCGTGCCCGCCTGCAGGTACCAGTTCTCGAACTGGCCCAGGTCGCGGCCGTTCGCGTCCGCCATCGCGGCGCGGAAGTCGTCACAGGTCACGGCCTGGCCGTCGTGGCGCTGGAAGTACAGGTCCATCCCCTTCCGGAAGCCGTCCGCGCCGAGCAGCGTGTGGTACATGCGCACGACCTCGGCGCCCTTCTCGTACACCGTGACGGTGTAGAAGTTGTTCATCTCGATGTAGCTGTCGGGACGAACGGGGTGCGCCATCGGGCCGGCGTCCTCGGCGAACTGGTTGGTGCGGAGCATGCGCACGTCGGAGATGCGCTGCACCGGCGTCGAGTTCATGTCGCCGGAGAACTGCTGGTCGCGGAAGACCGTCAGGCCTTCCTTCAGCGACAGCTGGAACCAGTCGCGGCAGGTGACGCGGTTGCCGGTCCAGTTGTGGAAGTACTCGTGCGCGATCACGCCTTCGACGCCCTCGAAGTCGTCGTCGGTCGCGGTCTCGGGCTTCGCCAGCACGAACTTGGAGTTGAAGACGTTGAGCCCCTTGTTCTCCATCGCGCCCATGTTGAAGTCGTCGACGGCCACGATCATGTACTGGTCGAGGTCGTACTCGAGGCCGAAGGTCTCCTCGTCCCACTTCATCGACTTCTGCAGCGAGACCAGCGCGTGCTCGCACTTGTCGATGTTCTTGTGCTCGACGTAGATCTCGAGCGAGACCTCACGACCGCTCATCGTCGTGAAGGTGCCGCGGTGGCACGCGAGGTCGCCGGCGACCAGCGCGAACAGGTAGCACGGCTTCTTGAACGGGTCTTCCCAGACGGCGAAGTGGCGGCCGCCGGGCAGGTCGCCGGCGTCGACGCGGTTGCCGTTCGACAGCAGCACCGGGTACCGGTCCTTGTCGGCCTCGACGCGCGTCGTGAACGTCGCCATCACGTCCGGGCGGTCCGGGTAGTACGTGATGCGGCGGAAGCCCTCGGCCTCGCACTGGGTGCAGTAGTTCGGGCCGGCCTTGTAGAGGCCCTCGAGGCGCGTGTTGTCCTGCGGCTTGATGCGGACCAGCGTCTCCAGCGTGCAGGTCTGGGGCAGGCCGTCGACGGTCAGCGTCTCCGCGTCCGTGCGGTACTGCGCCGCCGGCAGGTCCGCGCCGTCGACCTTCACCTCGAGCAGCTCGAGGTCCTCGCCGTCCAGGACGAGCGGCCCGGCGGTGTCCAGGCTGTCCAGGTTGCGCGACAGCTGCATGGTCGCGCGGACGGTGCTGGCGTCCTCGTTCAGCTGGAAGTCCAGGTGCAGCGTGGAGACGAGGAAGGGCGGAACGGCGTAGTCCTTGCGGAACTTGACCTCGGGCGCGGTCTGCGTCATGGGGGGCTCGCGGTGGTTCGGGTGAGCGGTGAGCGACTGCGCATCATAACCGCCCCGACGACCGACCGAAGTCGGGTGTCCGCCCGGGATTCGGGCGGCGGACCCGCCTGCCCCGCCTCAGGCCGGAGCGCGCGCGGCCGTCCGGTCGCGCAGGAAGGCCTCCAGCCCGCCCGGGTCGTCCGTGCCGACCCGCACCGCCCGCCCGCCGCGCTCGATCCGCACGCAGTCGAAGCCCCACAGGTTCCAGATCCACCCGCGGCCGGGCACCCAGTGCAGGCCCCAGCCGTCGAGCAGGTCGGAGCGCTCGCGGCGCACGCCGGTGACGTCGGCGTAGGCGATGCGCGTCGCGAAGAGCGGCAGCGGCCCGAAGCGCACGGCCAGGTGATCCCCCTCGTCGCGCACGGTCAAGGTCGCGAAGGCCGCCGTCACGATCCCGAAGACCGCCGCCAGCATGACGAAGACCGACCGCGCCGTCGCGTCGACCCCCGGCCACATCGCCGCGACGCCGAAGGCGAACGCGAGCGGCCCGAACGCGAGGTGCAGGCGGCCGGCCTGGGTGTGCGCGTAGGCGGGGGCGGGCATGCCGTCATGGTAGCGGGGCGGGAGCGCTCGGGGGCACGCGCGGGGCGTAGACAGGAATACGGGAGTACCGTGCCGCAACTGATTGTCCCGCGCCCCTGCGCCGGCTTCGCCGGCGCAGG
>JAUHYB010000247.1 GCA_030426745.1 bacterium | reverse complement strand
CTGCGCGCGACGCGCGCCATGATGTCCTCGACGTTGTCGATGATGTGGTTGATCGCGTCCGGCGCGCTGGGCACGTACGGGTAGCGCGGCTCCCACGTCACCTCCAGCGCCGGCGTGCGGCGCGGGTCGAAGAAGCTGGCCTCGACGAACTTCGTGCCCGTCAGGCCGATGCTGGCCAGGCGGAAGCGCAGGCCCTTCGCGACCGCCTGGACGATCTCGTCGGCGTGGCTCTCCGCCGTCAGGCCCATCGACTCGTACGAGGTGATCGACATCGTCACCGCGACGTAGCGGCCGTGCTCCAGGCGCTCCGACTCGGTCAGCTGCCGGTCGTACAGGAAGCCCACCGTGTCGATGGACGTGACCTCGCCGATCTGCAGGCCCTGGAACTTGACGGGCGAGCCGTGCTCGAGGCCCTGCACGGACTCGTCGAAGTAACTCTCGATCAGGATGCGCTTCTGGAACAGGTGGCCGGCGCCGAGCAGCACCGTCCCCGCGACGAGCAGCACGGTGGCGGCGATCACGAAGAGGCCGATCTTGAAGTGGTTCTCTTCGTACTTCATGCGGGTCGCCCTTCGCTGAGGGGTTCGCGGTGGAAGAAGCTCTTGACCATCGGGTCCTCGCTGTCGCGCGCCAGGTCGTGCGGGTTCCCGATCGCGACGGCCGTGCGACGGTCCTTGTCCAGGAACAGCACGCGGTCGGCGATCGCGAAGACGCTGGCCATCTCGTGCGTGACGATCACGAAGGTCATGCCGAGGTCGCGCACCAGGCTCTGCACGAGGTGGTCGAGCTCGGCGGAGGTCACCGGATCGAGGCCGGCCTGCGGCTCGTCCAGGAACAGCACCTCGGGGTCCATCGCCATCGCGCGCGCGATCGCGGCGCGCTTGCGCATGCCGCCGGACAGCTCGGCCGGCAGCTTGTCCTCGGATCCGCGCAAGCCGACCAGCCCCAGCTTCATGCGGGCGACCAGGTCGATCGCCTCGGCGGGCAGGTCGGTGAACTCCTGCAGCGCCAGCGAGACGTTCTCGAGGATCGTCATCGAGCCGAACAGCGCGCCGCTCTGGTAGGTCACGCCGATCTTGCGCAAGAGGCGCGCGCGCTCCTTGGCGTCCGCGCCCACGAAGCTGGCGCCGGTCAGCTCGAGCGTGCCGTCGAGGGGGACGAGCAGGCCGATCATGGTCTTCAACACGGTGCTCTTGCCGCAGCCCGAGCCGCCGAGCAGCACGAACACCTCGCCGCGGTACACGTCGAAGTCCAGGTCGCGCTGCACGACCGTCTTCCCGTAGCCGACCGCGAGTCCCCGCGCGCGGATGACCACGTCGCGTCCCTCGTCCTTCGGCGTCGTTCCCTCGGCGCTCATCAGATGTCCAGCGCGTAGTAGAGGAGCGCGAACGCCATGTCCGCGATGACGATCAGCAGGATGCCGCTGACGACGGCGCGCGTCGTCGAGTGCCCCACCGCGCTGGCGCCGTGGCCCGTCTGCAGCCCGCGCGCGCAGCCGACCGCCGCCACGATGATGCCGAACACGAACGCCTTGAAGATGCCGCCCAGCAGGTCGACGTGCGTCACCGCGCCCTGCACCTGGCGGTAGTAGGCGACCAGCGGGTGGCCGAACGACAGGAACACGATCGCGCCGCCGACCAGGCCGCAGAGGTTCGCGAAGACCGCCAGCATCGGCGTCGTCACGACGGCGGCGATGATGCGCGGCACGACCAGGAAGCGCACGGGTTCGAGCCCCATCGTGGCCAACGCGTCGACCTCCTCGTTGACCTTCATCGTGCCGAGCTCCGCGGCGAAGGCCGACCCGGAGCGCCCGCACAGCACGATCGCGGTCATCAGCGGGCCGAGCTCGCGCAACAGCGAGATCGCGACAAGGTCGGCCACGAACAGGTCCGCGCCGAACTTCTTCATCGGGATCGCCGACTGGAACGCCAGGATCAGGCCCATCAGGCTGCCGATGATCGCGATGATCGGCAGCGCGTTGACGCCGGCCTTCTCCGACACGCGGACCACGTCGCGCCAGCGCACCTGGCGCGGGTGGCGCAGCGCGAACAAGAGCGCGGACGCGACCGCGCCCGTGAAGGTGATCAGGTCGCGCGCCTCGGTCCAGGCGGTGACCGAGGCGTGGCCGACCTCGACGACGAGCCCCGCGTGTTCGCGGCCGGGCTGCGGACCGCCGCACCAGACGTCGGGGTCGTGCAGCTCGAGCTGGCCGCGCACCTCGTCGGAGGCGCCGCGCAGCTCCGCGCCGCCGCCCTTGCGCTCGGCGCGCTGCACGCAGTCGAACAGGAGCGCGATGCCCGCGCCGTCGGCGTACTCGACGCCCGTCAGGTCCAGCACCAGCCGGCGCTCGCCCAGGCCGCGCAGCGCGTCCTCGGACGCGCCCCAGACGCGCGCGGTACCGGCGGCGTCCAGCCGACCGGCGAGGCGCAGCACGAGCGCGCCGCCCTCGTCGCGGGCCTCCACGGAGGCGCCCGGCCGAGGCTCCGCGCGGAGGGTTTCGCTGGGACCCGTGTGCTGCATCGTCGCGGCGCGTCGCGCGCCGCAGCCGAGTCTTACACGATCGGCACGCCCGGGACCACGGCGACCGAGCCCTTCACGCGCGTCCGGCGCCGCGTCAGCGCGCGGGGTGCGCGATGCCGGAGAAGTCCAGCCGCAGGCAGTAGGTGCCCTTCCAGATCGGGTAGTGCACCTGCATGCGGAAGCCGACGAACTCGCCGGAGTCCCAGCTCTGGCGGTGGAAGAGGTCGTCGGTCAGCGCCTTCTGGTGCTGGTACGCGCGGCTGTGCGCCTTGATCGTGCCCTGCCCGAGCAGCACCAGGTCGGGGTCCTCGCGGAAGCGCGCGCCCCAGTCGAGCGAGCGGCTGACGATCTCCTGCGACTCGCCGCCCAGGTAGGTCTTCGCCGACGGCAGGCAGGCCTGCGCCAGCCGCCGCTCCAGGTAGAGGTCCAGCAGCAGGTAGCGCGCGGGGAACGGCACGCGGTAGGTGATGTTCATCGCCTGCGCCTCGAGCAGCGCCGGGTGCTGGTGCGCGAAGCTGCCGCGGCTCGCCAGCAGGATGTCGACGGCGCGGTCGGGCTCGGCGCCGGCGCACTCGATGAACTGCGACAGGCTGGCCGGCCCCTTGTCCTGGTTGACCAGGCGCACCTGTTCGCTGGAGAAGCCCGACAGCTCCATGCTGGCCGGCTTCGACGCCTCGCCGGTGCGCGTGCTCTGCGAGCCCTCGACGACCTCGTTCATCAGGAGCGGCGCGGCGTCCGGCTCCATGCGGTGTCCGATCGTGCCCTTCGCGGTCGCGAGGCGAACGCTGTCCTTGTCCTCGGGATCCTCCGCGATCGCGAGCACCAGCACGCAGGTCTCGCAGCGGTGCCCGGTGACCTCGGCGCTCGACTCGAAGAAGCCGCGGCGCTTCAACGCCTGGTCGTCCTCGACGAACAGCGCAGGGTCGCGGCCCGCCTCGCGGTCGCGCGCGCGCCACTGCTTCACGAAGGCGGACTGGCTGCCCGCGGTCTCGCGCAGCGCGTCGGCGAAGGCGTCGGCGGCGACCGACAGGTGCTGCAGCTGCGCCTCCTCGATCCACTCCTCGTTCTCGCCGAGCGCCGAGACGAAGTTCTCGATGCCCTTGCGGCCGGGCAGCCGGCCGACGATCTCGAGCCCCTCGTACGGACCCAGCGCGCTGGAGAGGATGCGCTGACAGGTCGCGCGCTCGACGCCGAGTTCGCGCGACAGTTCCGAACCCGACTGCAGGCGGGCGGGTAGCTCCGTCAGGAAGGTGTGCAGCCGCTGGTGCAGGCGGCGCGCCGCGCGGTCGAGTCGCGCGAACTCGCCGTCCTCCGTCGCGTCGGTCGCGTGGTTCTGCTCCATGGGGTCGTCGAGGATCGGGGACGGGCGGGGGGCGCCGCCGGGCTCGCGAGCGCGAGCGTCGCGCATCCCGGACGAGGGATCCAGACCGGCCCCATCAGGGGTTTCGGAGGGAGCGAGCGGCGCGCCGGCGCTGACGAAGGGATTTTTCGGTTGCGAGGCCATGCGACCGCGTTAGTCTAGCACAGCCCGAGAACAGTTCTCGGCGCGTTCCCGGATTGTTCTGGAGGGCGCAGGGGCCGGATTCCCGGCCTTGCCCCCGTGCGATCGGATCCCCTGGCAGGAGACCAGACGACCATGCTTCGACCTCTCACCCCCATCATCGCGGGCGCCGCCCTGGCCGGCTTCGCCGACGCGCAGGACCGCGTGCACACGCTCTCGGAACCGCTCCTGACGGAGTTCTACGGCTCCAGCGTCTGCGCCCTCGGCGACCTGGACGGCGACGGCGTGACCGACTTCGCGGTCGGTGATCCCGGCGGCCCCGCCGGCGACGGCGCCGTGGTCGTCTACTCCGGCGTCGACGCCGGAGAGATGTACCGCGTCTCGTCCGCCACGAGCGTCCCCGGCTTCGGCGCCGCGATCGCGTCGATCGGCGACCTCGACGGCGACGGCGTCCGCGACTTCGCGGTCAGCGCGCCCGCCGGCGCGCTCTCCGTCCAGCCCAACGCCACGGTCGACCTGTTCTCGGGCGCGACCGGCGCCGCGCTCGCGCTGCAGATCACCGGCGACAAGAACGCGGCCTTCGGCGCCGCGATGGTCGCGATCCCCGACGTCGACAGCGACGGCAAGGAAGACCTGGTGATCGGCGCCCCCGCCGACTCGACGATGGGCAGCGAGGCCGGCGCGGTGCGCGTGGTCTCGACCGGCACCGGCCTCGAGATGAACGCCTACTTCGGCGGCGGCCCCGGTCAGCTGTTCGGCGCGTCCGCCGCGCTGCTCGAGGACATCGACAACGACGGCCTGGTGGACGTCCTCGTCGGCGCGCCCGGCGGCGAGTACGCGCGCTTCTTCGGCTACCTCGGCACGGCCACCACGGACGTGCTGCCCCCCGGCCCCGCCCGTGACTTCGGCTGGTCGGTGGCCGCGCTCGACGACGTCAGCGGCGACGGCATCGGCGACTTCGCGATCGGCGCCCCCGCCGACTCCGCGGGTCCGTTCCAGGCCGGCAACGTGCGCGTCTACGACGCGTTCAACGGCACGGTGCTGTACACGATCCTCGGCGACTTCGACGGCGACCGCTTCGGCACCGCCGTCTGCAACGCCGGCGACGTGGACGGTGACGGCGTCGGCGACGTCGCGGTCGGCGGCACGCTCGAGTACTCGACCAGCTTCTACCCCGCCGGCGTCGCGCGCGTCGTCAGCGGCGTCGACGGCTCCTTCCTGTACTCCGC
>JAUHYB010000246.1 GCA_030426745.1 bacterium | reverse complement strand
GTCGACGAGGAGCTCGAGGAACTCGTGCAGCGCAGCCTGTCCGAGATCCGCGCCGACCGCTTCGAGCTGTCGGTGTACTTCGGCCGCAACCTGGCCAAGCGCCACGACCGGCTGGCGTCGAAGCTGTTCGGACAGTTCCCCGCGCCGCTCTTGCGCGCGGTGTTCACGCGGTCGGACCGCTGGAAGCTGGCCAGCGTCGCGCCGATCGGCTTCCGCGAGGTGCCCGAGTCGCACTGGGAGTTCGTCGGCAAGGCCGCGGCCGACTACTTCGACCGCCCGCGCGCGAAGAGCGCGCCCCGCCGCGCCGCGCGGTACGACCTGGCGATCCTGCACGACCCCGAGGAGGAGCTGGCGCCGTCCGACGACAAGGCGCTGGCGCGCTTCCGCGACGCGGCGGAGAAGGTCGGCTTCGGCGTCGAGATGATCCAGCGCGAGGACTACGGCCGCCTGGCCGAGTTCGACGCGCTGTTCATCCGCGAGACGACCTACGTGAACCACCACACCTTCCGCTTCGCGCAGCGCGCCGAGTCGGAGGGCCTGGTCGTGATCGACGACCCGACGTCGATCCTGCGCTGCACGAACAAGGTCTTCCAGACCGAGGCGTTCGAGCGCGCGGACGTGCCGCAGCCGAAGACCTGGATCACCGACGCCGTCACCGCCGACGCGGTGCGCGAGCGCATCGGGTTCCCGTGCGTGCTGAAGGTGCCGGACAGCGCGTTCTCGCAGGGCGTCGTGAAGTGCGCCGACGAGGCCGAGCTGGCCGTGCACGCCGCGCGCATCCTCGCCGACTCCGACCTCTTGCTGGTGCAGGAGTACACGCCGTCCGACTTCGACTGGCGCGTCGGGTTGTTCGGCGGCGAGGTGCTGTACGCCTGCCGCTACCACATGGCGCGCGGTCACTGGCAGATCATCCAGCGCACCGACGGCGGCGCGCTGCGCTACGGCAAGGTCGAGACCGTCCCGCTCGACCAGGTCCCGCCGCTGGTGGTCGACGTCGCGCGCCGCGCGGCCGCGACGATCGGCGACGGCCTGTACGGCGTGGACCTGAAGCAGATCGGCGACCGCGTCGTCGTGACCGAGGTGAACGACAACCCGAACCTGGACGCCGGCGCGGAGGACGCGATCCTGAAGGACGAGCTGTACCTGCGGATCATGCGCGGGTTCCTCGAGCGCGTCGAGGCGAAGAAGCGGGGGGCCGCGCGATGACCGCGCCGCTCCGCCTGTTCGAGGCCTACGGCATCGAGGTCGAGTCGATGGTCGTCGACGCCGAGACGCTGGACGTCTCGCCGGTCGTGGACGAGCTCTTGCGCGACGCCGCGGGCGGCGAGGAGTTCGTCGGCGACGTCGAGGACGGCCCGATCGCGTGGTCGAACGAGTTCGTCGCGCACGTCGTCGAGCGCAAGACGAACGGGCCGGCGCCCGGCTGGAGGGGCCTGGCCGACGCCTTCGCGGCGTCCGACGCGCGCATCGAGCGCCTGCTCGCCGCGCGCGGCGCGCGCCTGTTGCCGACCGGCATGCACCCGTGGATGGATCCGACGCGGGAGACGCAGTTCTGGCCCCACGACAACGGCCCGGTCTACGCCGCCTACCACCGGCTGTTCGACGCGCGGCGTCACGGGTGGGCGAACCTGCAGAGCGTGCACCTGAACCTGCCGTTCGCGGGCGACGAGGAGTTCGCGCGGCTGCACGCCGCGGTGCGCGTCGTGTTGCCGCTGATCCCGGCGCTGGCCGCGAGCACGCCGTTCGTGGAGGGCCGCGCGACGGGCCTCGTCGACAACCGCCTGGAGCACTACCGCACGAACTCCGAGCGCTGCGCGTCGATGACCGGCCTCGTGATCCCCGAGGACGTCGCGGACGAGGCGGCGTACCGCGCGCAGGTCCTGGCGCCGATCGACCGCGAGCTGGTCGCGCGCGGCGCGGACGAGGTCCTGCTGGGCAACGAGTGGACGAACGCGCGCGGCGCGATCGCGCGCTTCGACCGCGGGGCGATCGAGGTGCGCCTGATCGACTCGCAGGAGTGCCCGGCCGCCGATCTCGCCGTCGCCGCGGCCGTGTCTGGCTTCGTGCGCGCGATGGTGGAGGAGCGCTGGTGTTCCCGCGCGGACCAGCGCGCCTTCGCGACGGAAGCGCTGGCCGAACAGCTGCGCGCCGCGATCGCCGCGGGCTCGGACGCGGCGGTGACGGACCCGCGCTTCGCCGCGGCCTTCGGCGTCGGCGGTCCGGACGGGCGGACGATCGGCGGGATCGTGCGCGCGCGCGCCGCGGAGTGCTTCGACGGGTCGGACGACCTGCGCGGGCCGCTGGACGTCGTGCTGGAGCACGGCGAGCTCTCGCGCCGCCTGCTGCGCGCCGCCGCGGACGACCACCGCCGCGAGGCGTTGCGCGCGCTCTACCGCGAGGTCGCGGACCGCGGCCGGCGCGGCGAGAGCTTCCGCCCGTGAACCCCGTCGTCAGCTGCGAGCACGCGACGGCCCGCGTGCCGGAGCGCTACGCGGCCCTGTTCGCGAGCGCGGACGCGCGGGCGGCCCTGGCGTCGCACCGCGGCTTCGACGACGGCGCGAGGGCGCTGGCCCGCGACCTGTCGCGCGCGCTGGACGCGCCGCTCGTCGCCGCGCGCGCCACGCGGCTCCTGGTCGACCCGAACCGCTCGCGCACGAACCGCGCGGTGTTCTCCGAGTTCACGCGCGGCCTCCCGCGCGAGGAGCGCGAGCGCCTGCTCGAGCGTTGGTGGGCGCCGCACCGCGACGCGGTCGCCGCGGCCGTGAACGAGGCCGCGCGCGGCGCGGTGCTGCACCTCTCCGTGCACAGCTTCACGCCCGTCTGGGACGGCGCCGAGCGCGCCGTGGACCTGGGCCTGCTCTACGACCCGTCGCGGCGGCGCGAGCGCGCGTTCTGCGACGCGCTGCACGCCGCGCTCGCCGCGCGTGAACCGGGCTGGCGCGTCCGCCGCAACCAGCCGTACCGCGGCACCGCGGACGGGCTGACGACGGCGCTGCGCCGCGCCTTCCGCGAGGCGCGCTACCTGGGCGTCGAGCTGGAGGTGAACCAGCGCCTGGTCGCGGACGCCGGCGCCTGGCGCGCGGCGCGCCGCGCGATCGTCGGGGCGGTCGCGGACGCGATCTCCGCCGCGACTGCGGGCTGATCCGGGCGAGGCGCGTCGCGACGGCGACGGACTAGTGCGCGTGCCCGCGCTCGCGGGACGACAGCTTGCCGAAGCGGCGGTCCAGCACGCGGTCCAGCTTGTCGATCGCGTGCTTCACGGCGTCCTTGAACTCGACCCCCTCGTGCTCGGCCGTCAGCGGATCCATGCCGCGCGGCCGCGCCTCGACGACGCAGCGCTTGTCGACGCCGCCCTTGTTCGCGTTGGTGTCGGACAGGTGGAACTCGACCCGCGTCAGCATGTCGGCGTGGCGACCGAGGACCTCGCTCGCGGTGCGTTCGATGTAGTCGACCAGGGCGTCGGGAAGCTGGAGCTGGGGCGAGTTGATCTGGATCTGCATGTCGAGGTCCTGTCGCTCTTGCGGGTACGCGGGGCGCCGCGCGGGCGCCCGATCGAGGCACCACTATGCCACCCGGGAGCGGTCCGGTCGATGCGCACTCGTGCGGAGTCGCGGCGCGTGAAAAGCGCGGAACGCGCGGGTTGACGAGGTGCGGAGCGGGGTCGAGACTCGCGCATTCCGATCACGCGACCCCGCCCCAGGAGCCCGACGCCATGCCCGACCACGACCCGACGAAGCAGAGCTCGACCGACCCCCGCCGCGCCGTCTCCGACTCCTACCGCGCGGCGCTCGAGCGGGCGATCGAGGCGCAGGGCGCGCGCGAGGCCGCGCAGGGCGGCGGCGGCTGTTGCGGCTCGTCGCAGAAGGCGGCGCCGGCCGGCAGCGCGGCGCGGCTCGTGGACTACGAGGCCGACGCGGCGGACCTGCCGCGAGAGGCGCTCGCCAGCTCGTTCGGCTGCGGCAACCCGCTGGCGTTCGCCGAGGTGCGTCCCGGCGAGACGGTCGTCGACCTGGGTTCGGGCGCGGGACTCGACCTGTTGATCGCCGCCAAGCACGTCGGGCCCGAGGGCACGGTGATCGGCGTCGACATGACCGACGAGATGCTGGCCGAGGCGCGGCGCAACGTCGAGCGCGCCGGCGTGGACAACGTCGTGCTGAAGAAGGGCGTGATCGAGGAGTTGCCGCTCGACGACTCCAGCGTCGACTGGGTCATCTCGAACTGCGTGATCAACCTGTCGGCGGACAAGCCCGCGGTCTTCCGCGAGCTGGCGCGCGTGTTGAAGCCGGGCGGGCGCGTGTCGATCTCCGACATCGTCGCCGAGGACCTGCCGGACCTCCTGCGGACCCACGCGCAGACGCACTCCGCGTGCATCGGCGGCGCGATCTCGGAAGGGGACTACTTGGCCGGCCTGCGCGCCGCGGGCCTCGAGGACGTCTCGGTGACCGAGCGCCTGGTCTACGAGCAAGACCAGCTGGTCGGCGTGTCGTCGATCGACGAGGGCGACGTGCTGGACGACGCCGCGACGCGGGCGCGGCTGCACGACGCGGTCCTCGCCTGCGAGGGGAAGATCTGGTCGGCGAAGTTCACGGCGCGCAAGCCGGCGTGAAGGCCGCCCGCGCCGCGCTCAGTAGTCGTACTGGTTGCGGTAGTTCGAGTAGGACGACGACTTGAAGTCGCTCATCCAGTTGTTGAAGTCGCGCGTCTGCGTCGCGCACTGGTCCAACCACTGGTTGAAGTCGCTGCGCGGGGCGTCGTAGGTGACGCCGGACGACGACGACCCGCCGCCGTACGACCCGCCGCCGGACCACTGCGCGTTCCAGCGCTGCCGCTCCAGCTCGTTCTCGTGCGCGCGGATGCGGTTCCAGATCCAGTACTCGTGCTCGGATCCGCCGGCGATGGAGTACGCCTCGCGCAGCTCCTCGATCGTGGCGTCGTCGTCGTCGCGGACGTACGCCAGCCAGCGGTCGGTCGAGATCGCCATGAGCGCGGTCTTGATGCGCGCCGCGTCACCGGACGCGAGCGCCTCGTCCGCGGCGGCTTCCTTGCGCGCCTGTTCCGCCGCGCGCAGCGCGAGTTCGACGCGGTAGTCGCGCAACGACAGCCCCAGGTTGCGACCTTCGTCCATCTGCTCCTGGGTCAGCTCGCCGGCGTCCACCGCCTCGCGGTACTCGGCGTACTCGAAGACCGCCTCCTCGCTCGCGTCGTCGCCCAGCTCGTACTGCGCGACGAAGCGCGCCGAGAGCGTGGCCCCGTCCG
>JAUHYB010000245.1 GCA_030426745.1 bacterium | reverse complement strand
AGACGGGGCTCGAGCAGCTCGACGTGCTGGTCTTCGGCGGGCCGCACGCGGACCTCGGCGCGGCGGGCGTGGCGGCCGGCCCGGCCGAGCGCGCGGAGGCCCCGTGGCGGACGCTGTCGCGCCGCGCGGACGAGCGGCCGCGGACGAACCGCGCGCGGCTGGCGGACCGCCTCGCGCGCGCGAACGAGGGCACGCCCGCGGCGGCCGCGACGCGCGCGCTGGCGCTGCAGGTCGACGCGCAGCGCCGGTCCTCGCCCTTCGAGTCGCCGGCGCAGCGCGTCGAGATCCCCGACGAGGCGCTCGCCGCCTGGCGCGACGCCGGGCTGCTGGACGGCCCCGCGCCGCTCGCGCGGTCCGCGCTGAACGACCTCGCCGCGCTGTGCGTCGAGAAGCGCCTGGTCGCCGAGGGAATCGAGTTCCTGACGCCGCCGGCCGACCGCCACTGGCCGTGGCCGACGCTGGAGCGCGCGCTCGCGCTGTGCCAGTGGGAGCTGCTGGACGTGGACGCGGCGCTCGAGCGCTACGAGCCCTTCGCCGAGGAGGGCGGGGTGCGCGGGCGCGACTGGTGGTTGCTGGCGGCCCTCCGGGCGCAGGCCGGGCGGGCGGAGGACGCCCGGGCCGCCGCCGAGCGGGCGCGGTCGGACGGCGCGCGCGCGCCGGAGTGGGAGGACGCCTACCGGGCCGCCGTGGACGCCGCCGGCGACGGCGCGGGGCCGGCGGGGCCGGTCGCGCCCCCGGTGCGGCACGGGTCGGGCGGGTCGACGGACCCCCACGACCACGACCACGGGGACGGCCACGACCACGGTCCGGGGGGCGATCCGGCCCCCGGCGACGGCCGCGACCCGCGCTGAACGGCCTTCCCGGCCCCGCGGAGGCCGATCCCGGGTTAGGATATTGCATCCTGCGGCCGCCCTCGGCGCGCCGCGGGGCGGGTCGGCGCCGGCCCGGGGGGTCGCGTCTTCGGAAGCGGACCCCATAAGGAGCGGAACCTCGAGCGCGCCCGGCCCCTCATAGGAGGGACGACGTCCGGGACCGCCCCGGCGTCGGCGTCGTTCCTGCGGCGCCTCCCCCCCCTGCTCACCCCCACTCCCTCGACCATGACCAGAGCCCTCACCCGCGTCCTGGCCGGCACCGCCGGCGCCGCGCTGCTCTTCGCCGCCCTCCTCGGCGCGGAGATCCGCCGGCTGGACCTCAGCACGATGGTCGCCGAGACCGACGGCGCCGTGTTCGGCAAGATCCTCGGGCGCGAAGTCATCCGCTTCGACCACCCCGAGGACGGCGACGACCTCTTCTTCACGCACCTGACCGTCGAAGGCCGCTCGCTGGTCGACGGCACGAAGCAGACGGTGACGGTCACCTACCCCGGCGGCTTCATCGACGCGGAGAACGGCGTGCACAACTCGGAGGCCCCCTCCGAGGACGACGTGAAGGACGGCAACGAAGTCGTCGTCTTCTACAAGTGGTCCGCCAACATGGGCGGCGACCTGGCGGGCAACGCGCTGTTCGCGTCCCACGGCGGCCTGTTCCGCACGGCGAAGGGCTCGAAGGGCCGCGTCGTGCTCGGTCGCGGCGACGGTTACGCGGTGTCGAAGAACGTGCTGCTCGAGCAGCTCGATCGCGACATCACCCGCATCCACGAAGAGACCAGCGGCGACGAGCCGCGCAACAAGTAGGAGGCCGGCATGCGACTTCGGAACTGGATCCTGCCGGCCCTGGCGCTGTGCGTCGGCCTCGGCACCTACTTCAGCGCTTCGCCCGCGGCGGAGGGCTTCTCGACGATCGGCGGCACGCTGAGCCTCAGCCAGCGCGACTTCCGCGTCTACAACAACTTCCTGGACGGGACGGCGAACAACAACACGACCGACGACCCGAACTTCCCGGGCTACCACGGCGCCGTCATGGCGATCTGGAAGGCGTCCATCGAGTGGGGCAGCGAGCTGCACGGCGACGGCGACGGCGACCCCTCGCAGTTCGGCGACCTGGGCTCCGGCGGGGCGAACTTCGATCCCAGCTTCCAGGGCCTGGCCACGGGCGTCGGCGGCACGAACGACAACATCCACTCGGCGCTGGACGGCTGCGACGGCGGCACGCTGGCGTTCACCGAGACGCCGATCTCGAACGGCTGGCGCATCCGCTACTACGAGTGCTGGACGTGGGACGACGGCCCGGGCACCAGCATCGGCTTCCGCGAGGACATCCAGAGCGTCGCGTGCCACGAGTACGGCCACGCGCTGGGCCTCGGCCACACGAGCTCGACCGGCGCGACGATGACGGCGTTCTCGAACGGCGGCACGACGGACCGCTCGATCGCGTCCGACGACATCGCGGGCGTGCAGTTCCTGTACGGCGTCAAGTCGGCCACCAAGCCGCGCATCGACGACACGCTGGTCGTGGGCTTCAACCTGACGATCAACGGCGCGAACTTCTCGGCCACCGGCAACGAGGTCTGGTTCACGCAGGCGACGGCCGGCGGCAACGGCACGCCGATCAAGGTCACGAACGTCCCGTCGAGCGGATCGCAGATCAACGTGTTGATCCCCGCGGCCGCCGGCCCGGGCGACATCCTCGTGCGCAACAACGGCAACGGCTTCGCGAACCTGTCGAACGCCTACCCCTTCGACCCGGAGATCCAGGGCTGTCCGGTGCCGACGACGTACTGCGTCGCCGCGCCGAACTCGACGGGCCTGGGCGCGGAGATCGGCTACCTCGGCACGGCCAGCGTGTCCGCCGAGGACCTGCAGCTGACGATCGTGAACGCTCCGGCGAACCAGTTCGGCGTGTTCTTCTACGGCCCCAACGCGACGCAGTCGCCGTTCGGCCAGGGCTTCCTGTGCGCGGGCGCCGGCGCGACCGGCCTGTTCCGCATCAAGCCGCCGGTCCAGATCAGCTTCCTCGGGACGCTGTCCTTCAACCTCGACTACGACCTGCCGCCGATGGACGCGGGCCAGGGCATGATCGAGCCCGGCGACCTGTGGCACTTCCAGTTCTGGTACCGCGACCCGGGCAACGGCTTCAACCTGTCGAACGGCCTGCGCGTCGAGTTCTGCCCTTGATGCCCTGACCACCGGGGCGCCGAGCGTTCGCGCTCGACGACTCCGCGGAGTCCGAGCGATACCGAGCGGGGCCCGCCTTCTTCGGAGGCGGGCCCCGCTCGCGTTCGGCGCGCGCGCACGAATTCCGGCATCGGGCGGTTTCCTCGCGCCGCCCGCGCGCTTCACTATTCGCCATGCCCGAGCCCCACGACATCCGACGCCCCGCCGGAGCCGCCGACCCCTACGCGATCCGCCCGCCCGGCGTGCCGCCGCTCGGCGCGGTGCACGCGCTGCTCGGCGCGCTCGTGCTGGCGCTGGTCGCGTGGGCCGCCTTCGCGCCGGCGATGGCGGGCGAGCTGGTCTACGACGACCACTACGTCATCGCGCAGAACCCGCAGATCACCGAGTGGTCCGGCCTCTGGACGTCGTTCACCAGCAGCTACTGGGAGTTCCTGGACGCGTCGACGCGCGACCGCGTCGGCTACTACCGCCCGCTGTCCGGCGCGCTGCTGACGCTGGCGTACCAGGTCGGTGGGACGGACCCGGGGGTCTACCACTGGCTGAACCTGTTGCTGCACGTCGGCGCGTGCGTCGCGGCGTGGCGCCTGGGCGCGCGCCTGTTCCACGACCAGGCGGTCGGCTTCGCGAGCGCGCTCCTGTTCGCGCTGCACCCGGTGCACGTCGAGAGCGTGGCGTGGATCTCGGCGCTGCACGACCCGCTGTACGCGATGTTCGGCTTCGTCGCGCTGGAGCGCTTGCTGGCGTGGCGCGAGGACGGCGGCCGCGGCATGCCGTGGGCGGCGGGCGCGGCGCTGCTCGGCGCGCTGCTGTCGAAGGACGCGGCGCTGGCGCTGATCCCCGTCGCGCTGGTCGTCGACTTCGGCCGCTTGCGCCGCGAGCCGCGGATGCGCGGCGGCGCGCTCGGCCGCTTCAGGCCGTTCGTGCGGGCCTACGCGCCCTTCGCGTGCGCGCTGCTCGTCTACCTCTCGCTGCGCGTGTGGACCTACGGCGAGCTCGCGGCGGGCCTCGGCAAGCAGACGACCGACTTCGGCGTCCCCTTCTCGCGCCTGATGACGCTGCGCCTCGAGCTGTTCGGCGGCGCGCTCGCGCTGGCGGCGTGGCCGGCCGAGCTCAACCTCTTCCGCCCGTTCCACCCGCAGCTCCCCGACGGCGCGCTGACCGTTCCGCTCGTCGCGACCGGCGCGTGGGCGGTGATGACGCTCGTCGCGATCGCGCGGTCGTGGCGCCCCGCGCTGGTCGCGCTGCTGTTCTTGCCGGCCGCGATCTCGCCCGTGCTGCTGCGCGTCGAGTCGGTCGGCACCTTCCCGTTGTCCGACCGGTTCCTGTACGCCGGCGTGCTGGGCGCGACGCTGCTGTTCGCCGCGGTGGCGCTGCGCTGGATCCCGCGCGGGCTCGGCTGGGCGCTGGTCGTCGGCGCGGCGCTCGCGATGGGCGTGCACACGAACAAGGCGACGCGGCCGTGGGTCGGCGAGGAGGCGCTGTTCGAGGACGCGCTGGCGAAGAACCCGCGCAACCCGAACGTCTACTGGAGCCTCGCGCGCGTGCGGCTCGAGGACTACGAGCGCGGCGGCGACACGCGGCTCCTGTCCGACGCGGGCGCGCTGATCGACCGCGGGCTCGACCTGCTCACCGCGTCGCAGTTCGACGACTTCACGATCTACGCGACGCGCGACGACTTCCTGCAGATGCACCTCGGGCAGGCGTTCGTGAAGCTGTACGAGGAACAGAACGGCGAGTTCCACGACTACGAGACGCCGGCGCGCCTGTTCCAGGACCTGACGGTGCGCTACCCCGAGAGCGAGCGCGGGTGGATCGGCCTGGGCGTCGCGCGGCGGCTGCAGGGCAAGAACGACGAGGCGCGCGCGAAGTTCGAGCGCGCGCTGGAGATCAACCCGCGGTCGCCCGAGGCGCTGAACAACCTGGGCAAGCTCGCGCTGGCGGACGGCGAGGTCGCGCAGGCGGAGGAGCGCTTCCGCGAGGCCGCGCACTATCGGTCCGGCAGCGTGCAGGCGTGGATCGGGCTGGCGCAGGCGCTCGAGGCGCAGGGCCGCCGGCGCGAGGCGTTCGAGGCCGCGTCGCGCGCGCACGCCGCCAACCCGGACGCCCCCGGGCCGTGCCTGATGCTGGGCACGCTGGCCGCCGCCGCCGAGGACGACGAGGTCGCGATGCGCTGGCTGGCGATGGCGCTGGAGCGCGACCCGCGGAACGCCGAGGCGCACTTCATCGCGTCGC
>JAUHYB010000244.1 GCA_030426745.1 bacterium | reverse complement strand
CGGTTCGGGCTTCACCGCCGGCGTGCGCGCGCTCCTCGGCGAGGAGCAGGGCGCGCGCTGGTCGCTCGGCTGGCGCTTCTGAGCCGCCGCGCGCCGCGCCCGCGCGAGAAGCGCGCGCGGCCGACCCTTCCGTCCGATCGCGCGGTCGCTAGGCTGGCCGCCGGACGCCCCGCCCCGGGGGCGCGCGATCCGCCCCCTCGCCATGCCCACGACCGCTCGCTCCCGGCGCGCCCACGCGCTGATCGCGCTCTCGACGTGCTTCGTCGCGACGACCTTCCCGGCGGTCGCGTCGATCGCGGGAGAGCTGCCGAGCGTGGTGCTGGCCGTGCTGCGCTTCATCGTCGCGTCGCTGGTGTTCCTGCCGATCGTCGTGCTGCGCAACGGCCGCGACCTGTTGCCGGGCGGCCGGGCCGTCGCGCGCTACGCGCTGCTCAGCGCGCCGCTGGTCGGCTTCTTCGCCGCGATGTTCGAGGCCCTGCGCACGACGACGCCCGTCAACACGGCGGCGATCTTCACGCTGGCGCCGATCTTCGCGGCGCTCTACGCCTTCTTCCTGCTGGGCGAGCGCCCCGGCCCGCGCCGCGTCACCGCGCTGCTGGTCGGCATGGTCGGCGCGCTGTGGGTCATCACGCGCGGCGAGCCCTCGCGCCTGGTCGAGCTCGACTTCGTCGTCGGCGACGCGTGGTTCCTCGCCGGCACGGCCTCGCTGGGCCTGTACATGGTGCTGGTCAAGCGCCTGCACCGCGGCGAGCCCAGCGAGGTGATGACCTTCTGGACGCTGGTCACCGGCGCGTTCTGGCTGCTCTTGTTCTCCGGCAAGGACCTGGTGACGATCGACTGGCCCGAGGTGCCGCAGCGCGTCTACCTGGTCGTCGCCTACCTCGCGATCTTCGCGACGCTGGTCACCTTCTACCTGACCCAGTACGCCGCGACGGTCATCGGCCCGACGCGCACGATGGCGTACTCGTACTGGAACCCGGCGCTGGTCGCGCTGCTGGCGTGGTGGACGACGGGCACGCCGCTGGAGTTGCGCGCGTGGCCGGGCGTCGCGCTGACGCTGCTGGCGATGAACGAGTTGCGCCGCGCGGCGCCGACGAACGGCTCGGCGTCCGCGGGCGACGCGACCGACGCGGACTCCTCAGCCGGCAGCGCCTGAACGGATCCGGCGCGCGTCGCGCCGCCTACTCGCTCCGCGATTCCCCCGCAGCCGCGAGGTCGTCGACGGTCGCCAGGAAGTCGTCGAGCGCCGCCGCGTAGGTCGCCGCGTCGTGCGCCCACAGGTCCTCGTGGCCGCCGCCGGGGATGCGGACGAAGCGCTTCACCTCCGCCTCGCTCGCCTCGAACATCGCGCGCGCTTCCGCGATCGGCGCGCGGCCGTCGCGGTCGCCGGAGACGATCATCGTCGGCGTCCCGAGGCGCGCCACGCGCTCGCCGGGCCGCAGGCGCTCGAGCGGGGCGCCCAGCGCGCGCTCGCCGAACCACACGACCGGGAAGAGCGACAGCGCCGGCAACGGCACGAACGGCAAGCGGTGACACAGCGCGTCGAAGAGGTCGGCGTAACACGACTCCAGCACGACGAAGGCGACGTCGTCCGCGCCACCGGTCGCGTCGATCCCGAGCTCGCCGTCCGTCAGCGCGTACACGATCGCCGCCGCGCCCAGCGACTGGCCGTGCAAGCCGATCGAGGCGTAACCCTCCGCGCGCGCGAACGCGATCCACGCGGCGACGTCGAGTCGCTCGGTCCAGCCCAGCCCGACAGCGTCGCCGTCGCTGTTCCCCGTCGCGCGCAGATCCGGCAACAACACCGAATCGCCGCGCTGCAAGTAGTGCGTCGCCTCCGCGCGGTTCGCGTCGCGGTCGCCGCCCTTGCCGGCGAACAGGATCACGACGCGCTCGTCGGACGCGCGCGCGTGCCACGCCGACACGCGCACGCCGTCCGCGGTGCGCAGCTCGACGTCCTCGACCTCGCGGCCCCCCAGCCGGTCGAGGTCGGCGACGGCGTTCCGCAGCGGCATCGTGACGACGGTGACGGTCAGCCACCCCAGGAACCACCACAGCGCGAACGCGATCATCGCCACCACGACGACGCGTCGCGTCCACGAGCGCCCGCGACCCGCCGCGGCCGGCTGCGTCACGCCATGTACGCCGTCGCGATCGCGCGGCCCAGCGCGCGGTACTCCTCGGCGCGGGGCGATCCCTTGCGCCACGCGATGCCGACCTGGCGGCTGGGGCCGTCGGCGCCGAACGGGACCGTGGTCAGGCGCGGAGCCGCGGCGGACTCGCGCTCGACGGCGAGTTCCGGCAACAGCGTCGCGCCGAGCCCCGCGGCGACCATCTGCGTGATCGTGCCCAGGCTGGACGCGCGGAAGCCGCGCAGCTCCGCGTTCCCCGCGGCCTCGCAGATCGGCAGCGTCTGGTCGCGCAGGCAGTGGCCCTCGTCCAGCAGCAGGACGTTGCGCTCGCCGAGGTCGTCGACGGACGCTTCCGGCGCGCCGGCGAGCGCGTCGTCGTCGCGCACCGCCAGCAGGAAGGGGTCGGAGAACAGCGACTCCTTCTCGACCGGGCCCAGGTCGATGTCGACGGCCAACAGCAGCACGTCCAGCTCGCCCGCGTCGAGCTGCGCCAGCAAGCGGTCGGTCGTGTCCTCGCGCAGGAACAGCTGCAGCTCGGGGTACTCCTCCTGCACGCGCGGCAGGACGCGCGGCAACAGGTACGGCCCGACGGTCGGGATGACGCCCAGGCGCAGCGGCCCCGTCAGCGGCGCGCCGAGC
Organism: bacterium; assembly: GCA_030426745.1. Taxonomy (GTDB): domain Bacteria; phylum Planctomycetota; class UBA1135; order UBA1135; genus JACKHV01. Next base: position 2,526 of record JAUHYB010000244.1, on the reverse strand, counting down.
GAGCACGCGAGTTGCGACAGGCGATCGCTGGCGTCGAGCGTCTCGCGCGCGGCGGGCAAGAGCGCCTCGCCGGCGCGCGTCATGCGCACGCCGCGCGGGTTGCGCTCGAACAGCTGCGCCCGCAGCGTGCCCTCGAGCTGCGCGATCTGGCCCGACAGGGTCGGCTGGCTGACGAAGCACGCCTCCGCGGCCTTGCGGAAGTTCAACCGCTCGGCCAGGGCGACGAAGTACTCGAGCTGTCGCAGCGTGGGGCGCTCCATGGGCGGGATGATACCGGGCCGCGTGACCGATCGGCACGACTCCTCGCCCGCCGGCGACCGGATCGCGCGAGGGCGCGGACCGGGTGCCGGCGGGCGAGTCGTCGCCGCGCGCGGTCAGGCCGCGGCGGCGCCCTCCCGCGCGGCCTCGGCGTCCAGCACCGTCGCCACGCCGTGCAGGATCGCCGCGACGCGCACCGCGTCGTGGACCTGCGCCTCGGTCGCGCCCTCGGCGCGCAACTTGCGCTCGTGCGCGTCGATGCACATGCCGCACCCGTTCACCGCCGACACGGCCAGGCTCCACAGCTCGAAGTCGACCTGCGGCACGCCGTGGGTCGCCAGGCCCTGCATGCGCAGCCGCGCGGGCAGCTGGGCGTAGGCGTCGTTCGACGCCAGGTGCAGGAAGCGGTAGTAGACGTTGTTCATCGCCATCACGGCCGCGGCGGTGCGCGCGGCGGTCGCCACGCCGTCCTCGAGGTGCTCGGCGGCCAGCGCCTCGACCTCACGCACGAGGCGCGGCGAGCGCGTCGCGATCGACGCAGCCAGGACCGTCCCCCACAGCTGGGCGGGCGTCAGGCTGTCCGTCTTCTCGATCGCGGACAGATTCAGTCGGAGGTCCTTCGCGTGGTCGGGGACCAGGTCCTGGATGCGTCTCATCGCTTCAGCTCCTTCAGGCCACCTGGAGGGTCTCGTCGCCCTTCTGCCAGTTGCAGGGGCACAGCTCGCCGGTCTGGAGCGCGTCGACGACGCGCAACACCTCGTCGGCCGAGCGACCGACGCTGGGGTCGTGCATCGCGGCGTAGCGGATGACGCCCTCGGGGTCGACGACGTAGGTCGCGCGGTGGCAGACCTCTTCTTCGGGCTCCAGCACGCCGAGCGCGCCCGACAGGCGCCGCGCGGTGTCGGCCAGCAGCGGGTACGGCAGGTCGCGCAGGTCGTCGTGGTCCTTGCGCCACGCGAGGTGCACGAACTCGCTGTCGGTGCTGACGCCGTAGAGCTGCGCGTCGCGGTCCGCGAACTCGCGCTCGAGCTTGCCGAAGGCGGCCAGCTCGGTCGGGCACACGAAGGTGAAGTCCTTCGGGTAGAAGACGAAGACGCGCCACTTGCCGGCGTCGCGCGCGCCGTCGAAGGTCTCGAAGGCGGTCGCGACGTCGTTCGAGACGACGCCTTTGAGGGAATAGTCGGGGAACGTCTGGCCGAGGCTCAGCATGGGAAGACTCCTGCGGGTCGGGGGGGGTCGGGGATCCGGACCGGCGCTCGCCGATCCACGCCCGAAGCGTCGTCCACGCCCGCGATCCCCTCCAATCGCGAGTTGCGATCGCGGCGATCGGCGGCCGCGATGTCGCCGGCGGTCAGCGACGCGGCAGGCGCAGCACCGCGCCCGGCGCGATCCCGACCGCCTCGACGTGCCCGGTCAGCAACACGCCGTCGGTCAACACCGCGTGCACGTGCGTCCGCGAGCCGCGGTGGCACAGCTCCCCCGCCGACTCCTCCGCGTACACGCCGACCAGCCCGCCGGATGCCTTGGCGACCGCCAGCTCGTAGGGCGGCGTGGTCAGCGTTTCGCCCAGCGCGCGAGCCCGCATCGGACACTCGCCGGCGATCACGTGCAGTCGCAAGTCGGTCAGCGCGCCCTCCACGCGAAAGACGAACGGCGTCCCGGTGTCGAGCCCGTGCGCGCGCGCCGCGCTCTCGACGAAGGCGTCGAGGTCCGCGGCGTCCACCGCATCCGGCACCGGAACGTCGATCCACTCCGCGACGCGCGCCGCGGCCAGGACCGTCGCTCGCGCGCCCGCGCCGGAACCGATCGTGGTCGACGGCGACCCGCCGTCGACCACGGTGACCCACACGTCGCCGTCGACGATCGTGACCTCGCCGGCCAGACCCTCGAGCGCGCCGACGCCCCACACGCCGTCGCCCGCCGCCTCGTCGAGGTCGACGCGGCCCTGCACCTCGCCGTCGCGCAACGCCTCCCGCAAGGTGCCCCAGCCGCGGACGCCCGCGTCCGGCGCGGGCGAGGCGGAGCGGCAGGCGGAGAGCAGGACGGCGGCGGCGGCGAACGCGATGAGGGCCTTCATGCGCACAAGCTACGCCGGAGCGGCGCGCCGCCCCACGCGACGAACGGCTTTCTCCGCCCCCGCATCACCGCATGCCCAGCCGCTTCGCCAGGTGGTAGAGGTTGCTGCGGTCCATGCCGAGCGCGCGCGCCGCGGCCGCCCAGTTGTCGCCGGCGCGCTCGAGCGCCTGGCGGATGCGCGCGCGCTGGTAG